>CAWWAX010000005.1:0-59083 GCA_963935005.1 uncultured bacterium
CTGAATCCAAGGCATTAATTGGTTTGTTAATGGCACCGATAAGTGTTTTTAAGCCGCAATTCTTGGAGTCACGCAGAACCTTAAGACCATATCTCACCAAAATTCTATTTTCTTCATTGAGAGGCACGACGTCTGCAATAGTTGCAAGGGCTACAAAATCCAAGTAAGCATGTAATTCTTCATCGGGAATCCCAATCTCTATAGCCAGGATCTGACACAGTCGATAAGCGACTCCCGTACCACAGAGTCCTTTGTTGACATAATCACATCCGAGCTGATTAGGATTAACCACACCAACTGCCTCTGGCAAATTGTTTGCTGGAGTGTGATGATCAGTAATTATAACATCAATCCCTAAAGCTTTAGCTTTTGATACAGTCTCATGTGCACGAATCCCAGAGTCGACCGTAATGACCACCTTGGCCCTAGATTTAAGAGCTTGTCCTAAACCCGCAGAACCAAAGTCATACCCATCCGTCAGCCGATTAGGTACAAAGGGAATACAATTTCCACCCAATCTTTGAATCCAACGAGTCAACAAAGCAGTTGCTACTATTCCATCGACGTCATAATCCCCGTGGACAAAAATGGTCTCTCCCTTTTGGATAGCTCCTATTAGTCGCTGTGCTGCCTCAGTTATTCCCAAGAGCGCACTAGGGTCCTGAATATTCTCCAAAGTGGGTCTAAGGAAGGCCTTCGCAAGGTCTGGATTGTGATAACCCCTGGCCACCAAGAGGTGGCAGAGCATGGACGGAAGCGAGAGTTCTGACTCCAGTAGCTCAACAGCTCTCGTCTCTAGTGAGTCTGGTTCTTTCCACTGAGGGTTTACCGAGTAAGTAAAGCTCATGGACCAAACCGATCGACATTTTTGTTGTCCATGATACCCCTGAATGAATTTTCACTGCCCCTTATGAATTAAGTATCAGATGCTTCCAGGCTCTCAACTTCTTGGGGTTCTGCACCTGACATTAGAGACTCGTCAAACTCTTCGGTATTTGTTTCTAAACCCACCTCAGAGTCAGCCTCGTCAGATTGTGGAGTCAGAATAACTCCACAATCCTCACATCTGATCAAACTTTCACCATGACGAATTTCGTTTTGAGTTTGGAGAGGCACCATGCTGTAACAGTGGCCACAAGCTCCATCTTCAGTGAGATCAGAGACGGCTATCTTTATTTTTCCTCGCATTATTCTGTCATACATTTGTCTTTCATCTACGTTTAGTGTTTCTGCAAGTCTTTCCCTTTCTCCACTAAATTTCTCAAGGGTTAGCTCTGCGCCCTCTCTTTCAGACATCAGCTTTTCGCGGAGAGGCTCCATCTCTGCTAGTGATCCACTGTGAGTTTCTTTCTGTTCGCTGATACGCTCAGTCATTTTTTTTATTTGATTTAACACACTCAAAGCATCCTGCTCATCATTTTGAAGAGCCCGCTTAACCATGTCTGATTCTGCATGAACTGCAGTCTCTTCCCGTAGGTTACGAACCTGATTCATTCGCTCCACTAGTTTCTGCGATCTATCACGTTTCTCTTGAATAACCAACTCCAGTCGCCTTTCTTCGAGAGATAGTTCTTTGACCCTTTTTTCTAGGGCTTCTATCTCTTTTCCCAACCTCAAAGTAGGGGCTTCGAGTCCCTCAAGTTTGACCTCAAAATTGTCCATGGTAGAACGAATAATTCCAAGTTGGGTATCAAGCGATTGCAACTCTTTCAGGGAGGCTCTTTCTTGTGATGTCATAAAATTCTCTTCCCTCTAAAATTTCTCATTAAAGTTCACTTAAATGTCTTCCGTGTTACTGCAGACCAATCTGTGCCTAGCTCTCGGCGTTCCTGACCCAAATCTATCTTCTCAGCCAACAATTGAGTAAGTGTTTCCTCATCTTCATTATCTCTTATCAGCTGGTCAATGTGATCCATCTTCTTTTGCATCTTACTACTCAATATTCTGTTTACCAAGTCCACAAAAATCCTTTCTCGAACCGTTTCACTTAAATCTCTTGAATTTGACAAGATATCCTGAAAAATCGAACTGGCTAATGGATCCAATCTCCCTAAGATTTCGGTAAAATCAGACTGCTCAAGTAACAGTCTGAAAATGGTCCTATAGTTTGGGTTAGTGAAATCATCAGGTCCTAAGCGTTCACCAACCCTCTCAACCATATCTAGATCTTTAACCAAAAGAAACAGAAGTTCTTTTTCTGCCCCCATGGAAGGTACTGTCTGCGAAAGGTTGTATTTTTTTTGAGGACTTGACTGTACAAAAGGCTCAGGAAATTCCATATCAACCTTAGACAATTCTAGCTCCAAGGTTTCTCTTTTAACACCAGTATGCTCCGCAACTTTAGAAACATAAATATCTTGTAACGCAGGGTCTTGTACCGCCCGGATAGTGGGAAGAAGTCGGTCAATCGCTTTTCGAGTTTTCTCTATATCAGAAAAATGATCACGTTCGTTCAGAAGCTGAAGTTTCCGGTCAAGAACATCTACTGCTTCATCTATATAAGTGGCTAGGGCATCCGCACCTTCCTCGTGCACCACTCCATCAGGATCCGTCCCCGAAGGCAAGGAACTGATTGATGGGTGCACACCACTTTCCAAGAGAACATCAGCTGAACGAAACGTTGCTTTTAAACCAGCCCTGTCACTATCAAATAGCAAGCATACTTTTTTTGTGTAACGGCCTAGCAACTCCGCCTGCTCTTTGGTAAAACTAGTCCCAAGAACAGCGACCACATTTTCGAAACCATTTTGAGCGAGAGAAATAACGTCCAAATAACCCTCTACTACTAGAGCCAGCTGTTCTCTCCGTATGGAATTCTTGGCAATTCCCAAACCATAGAGAATTGAACCTTTGTGATATATAGGAGTTTCAGGAGAATTCAAGTATTTTGCTCCTTGCTGCCCCGAAATATCCAGTGACCTCGCACCAAAACCTAAAACTTTACCAGCAGTACTCTCTATCGCAAATGTTATCCTTCCTCGGAATCTATCGAAAGGTTCTTCTCTCTTATCACTTTTAGAAAGAAGTCCCGCTTCTAATAATTCATCGTCACCTATACCATGACTCAGAGCAGCCGTTCGAAGGCCCTTCCAATCATTGGGTGCAAAACCCAAGGAGTAACGATCACACATTTCTCTATTAATTTTTCTGTGTTCAAGATAGGTCCTGGCTTTCCGACCCTCCTCTTCATCCCAGAGAGCATCCCTGAAATACTTAAGGGCAAAAGCATTGGCCTGATAAAGGTGTGAGAAGGGGTCTATTACCGCATCGAAGCCCCTATCTTCCTTAATCTCCATTCCCACAGACTGCGCTACCTGTTTTACTGCTTCTGTAAACTCTAGACCCTGCAAATGTTGCAAAAATGAAAACACATCTCCTGATTCACCACACCCGAAGCACTTGTAAAATCCTTTTGCAGGAACCACGTAGAAACTTGGAGTTTTCTCTTCATGGAAAGGACAACAAGCCTTATAGTCCTTTCCAGATTTCTTCAATGGTAAAATACTATTAACTATCTGAACGATGTCAGCTCTGCTTCTAACTTCCTCTATTTGATCTTTATGAATCACAGCAAAAACACCTTGGCAACAAAAAAGCATTCATCGGTTTTGGATTAGAATCTAGTTGAATCAACCTCTTCTCTCAGGAAATCATCCAGACTAGGGATCATAACTTCAGCTCTTCCCTGACGATACGGTTCACTTCTTTACCGTCAACACGTCCTTGCAGTTTGGGCATCACCTCACCCATCAGACTACCCATTTGGTCGAAACCTTGCTGAAGAGCAGTGCGAATTATGGCTCTTATCTCAGATTCACTCAGCATCGCAGGAAGATACTTCTGAAGAATATTCATTTCTTGAAGTTCTTTATCCGCCAGCTCTGGACGTCCTCCCGAACGCATCATTTCCGAAGCTTCTCTGCGCTGTTTCACAGCTTTTGTTATGACCTTAGTCACATCTACTTCATCTAAGTCACGTCCCAACTCTATTTCTCTGTTGTGAACCTCTGCCAAAAGAGAGCTCAGGACTAGGATTTCTAGACGCTTCCGACTCTTTCTAGCTTCGGTAAGATCAGTTCGCAATTGTGATTTTAGATCCGTGAACATGAGGGGAAACTATCTGGCTTAACAAGGACGGTCAACGACTCCATAATCAGTCACTGTGATCCAATGAGATTAAACCATAACTAAGCATGCTCAGTTATTCACTCAATAATTCTAAATATTAGATTCAAACCATGCTGAGATCCACCCTTTTTCAGTATCTACATCTCTCAAGGTGAAATCAGCATTCTCAGCACAGCTCAAAATACAAGCCCATTCGTCAACCATAATCCCACTCAAAATGAGCCATCCCTGACCGACCAATGCATTCCTGAATCCACTAATCAGCGACAACAAAACATCACTCTGTATATTTGCAACTATACCTTCCCATTCTCCATTATTCTCCAACCAGGACCGACTAACTTTCCTCATCTGAACACTCACGTTATCTGTTATTTCATTCCGGTGAAGATTAGCCAGGGTTGTTTCAACTGCATAGGGATCGCTATCAACGCCAAGAACTTGATTCGCTCCAAACTTCATCGCTACGATGGATAATATCCCAGATCCACAACCTACATCCATTATCTTTTCTCCAGGGGACATAGCCTTTTCTAACAATCTGAGAGATCCTCTGGTTGTAGCATGTTCTGCTGTTCCGAAAGCCATTCCTGGATCGATCACCACTGTTACAACATTTTCTTGATCTTCTGTAGCACACCAACTCGGTTTTACGACCAATTTTTCAGATATCTTCTTCGCCGAAAAACCCCTCCGCCAGAAATGAGACCAATCCTCGTGTCTTTGCCAGGAATAATCTAAAACAACCTCTCCGGTCTCTGACACTTTGTTTAAAGCCATACGAATCGATTTAAGACAACTTGCGACATTTTCAGGAGGTGCAAGATAGGTCTTTAAATTACAATCAGTTTCCTCGACCGCAGTTGCTCCGAAGTCGAACATTACAGCACTATACTTCTCTGCCTCTAGTACGGAACTATAGGGAATTGATAATACAAACCAACAATCAGGGACTGGCGTGAAACCCCCTGAATTGTTCTTGACCATCAGCGAAATGCTTCTTTAACTCGCGACCAAACACTCTTATCGACCTCAGAACTAACACTTTCAGGAGCAGTGGCTTCCACAGATCGAAGAGTTTTGAAAATCTCCTCTTGTTCTTCAGTTAATTGATCGGGCGTCCACACTACAATTCTCACTAATTGGTCACCGTGACTCTGCCCCTGCAATTCTGGAAGCCCTTTACCCCTAAGGCGAAGTACCTCTCCACTCTGAGTGCCCGCTGGGATTTTTAGATTTACTCTTTCTACGATCGTGGGAACCTCTACTTCAGCACCAAGAGTCGCCTGTGAAAATGTTATAGGCAATTCGAAGTAAAGGTCAGGTCCATCTCGGAAAAATCTGTCGTCTTCCTGTACCTCAAGAAGGACTACCGTATCTCCTCTTGGACCATTTTGAGAACCAATGTTCCCCTTGCCCCTTAAAGAGATAAAATTTTCAGAGGTGACACCTGGAGGCACCTCGACTTCGATATTTCTTTGAACCCGTACCCTTCCATCTCCACGGCAAGTGCCGCATGGATCTAGTATCACAAGTCCCTGACCTCTACAATTACTACAAACTCCTATATTAACGAACTGCCCGAACATTGTTCTTTGAGACTGTCGTTGCTCGCCAGACCCTCCACACTTAGAACATGAAACTGGACTCGATCCTTTAGCAGCTCCGACTCCTGCGCATTCACCACAAGCATCGAGTATGGCCACTTTAACTTTTTTAGTCGCTCCAGATTGAACCTCTTTCAAGGTCAGTTTTAGCCTGAGCTTTATCGTTTCACCTTTAGATTTTGGCCTGTCTCCAGGATTTCTAGATCGCCTTCCAAAAGCATCGTCCAGGTTGCCAAAACCTCCGAAATCGCGCATAAAGACTTCTATGGCATCGCTGAAATCGAAATTTGAAAATCCGGCAGAACCTGAACCAGATCCCTTCAATCCTTGTTCTCCATATCTATCATAGATATCACGTTTCCCTGGATCACTTAGGACTTCATAGGCCTGAGTGGCCTGCTTGAAAAGCTCATCGTTCTTCTTCGATCCACCCTTGTTCTTATCGGGATGATACTTTAAAGCAAGTTTTCGGTAGGCCTTCTTGATTTCTTCAGTACCCGCATTTCTCGAAAGACCGAGAAGATTGTAATAATCAGCCATTTAATAACCATATAGGACAACGTTAATGTGCCTGAGGATCTCGCTTGCCATCCTCAGGAAACAGACAAAACTGTCTCCTAATAATATATACAGATAGAAGGAATCCTATTAGTACTTTGAGAAAACAATGCCAAGGTGCTAAATACGCAGTCAGGCAATGGCGACATATCAAAAACTCTGATTGTCAAGCTAAGTGTCAGTTAGCCGTTCCTCCAACTCCAGTGTCAAACGATCCATGATCAACCAACCTTTGGGAGTCAAGCAGACATTACCGTCTCGCTCGACTGCCAAACCGGCTCTTGTCCAGGAAACAAAACTTTCTTGAATTCTTGCAGTGAAATCACTGATCTTTAAACCTGTCTTGGTTCGTAATCGTAACCAAAGATACTCCAACCTATGCTTCGCATTGTCGATATTCTCCTGATTCTCTAAGGGCAAAGAGTGCTCCAAAGCTTTCTTGCAGTAACCATCCCAATCTCTAATATTCCACCTTCGAACTGGATACAGATAACTATGAGCTCCGTTTCCAAGACCCAAATAAGGCTTTCCTGACCAGTAATTAGCATTGTGTCTAGATTTCTTTCCGGGTTGTGCAAAATTAGAAACTTCATATGCCCGAAATCCATGTGATTCAAGCCAATCCACTGCAAAAAGATACTCCTCACGGTATTCAGACTCAGAAATTAAATCTTGTTTCCCTTCTGAAACCGCAAGCCCCAATGGAGTCCCCTTTTCTACCGTCAGACCGAAAAGGCTCACATGATCTACTTCCAGTGCCATCAATTCTTCAAAGTCCTCCCTTAGGTCTCTTTTTAGAGAAGGTGGAAGTCCAAAAATCATATCTACACTCACATTGGAAAATCCTGCCTCTCTAGCAATCCTGACGGCTTCCCGAGGCTTCTCAGGGCCATGGAGCCTTCCCATCCAACGAAGTGAAGTTCCTTGAAATGTCTGTACACCCAAACTAATCCTGTTCACTCCTGCTCGAATCCAAGCAGAAGCTTTATCTTTATCAAAACTTTCAGGATTAGCCTCACAAGTCCATTCTAAATCCTTCCGTTTCAATCTCTCTATTCCCACAATTCCTGCCAGTTTAGCCATTGAATTGTCGCTCAATACGGAGGGAGTTCCTCCACCAACATAAAGTGTCTTCAAGGAGGAGCTTATTTTGAATACTTGCTCTTCATGGATAGCTTGCAATTCTCCATCTATAGCCTTGATCCAGAGATCAGAATCAGAGGAAGAGCCTACCTTAACAGCGAAATCGCAGTAATAACAACGACGTGAACAGAAAGGGGCGTGCACATATAATGAATCTACCTTCTCCACTTCTCACCTCTTGATCTTGTCCCGTAAACTTTTTAGAACTCCCAGTAATCCTCTTTCCTGGATTGTTTTTCCGCCTTGACTGAGCGCTGAGTTCTCTCCCAAACACTCTCCAAGAAAAGCTTTATTCCTACTTTGCTAATCGAAGACAATCCGAAAACACCCCAAGCTTCTGGAAAATCAGAATTCCTGACTTCATTTTCACGTATACTTATATCCTTTTTCGTGAAAACCACACAATGTGGGCGCTCAGAAAGCTCCTCTGAGTAATTTTTTATTTCCTTTCTGAGCAACCTATATGTCTCTGTGGGATCAGCAGAATCCACTGGAATCAAGAAAGCAAGAACTCGGGTCCGTTCAATATGCCTCAAAAAACGCAAGCCTAACCCTTTCCCTTCATGCGCGCCTTCTATAATTCCTGGAATATCGGCCACCGCAAAACTCCGGAATTCCGAAAGCTGAACTATTCCAAGGTTGGGCTCCAAGGTCGTAAACGGATATCCAGCCACCTTCGGACGTGCTTTAGATATCGCCCCTAATAAGGTAGATTTGCCAGCATTTGGTTCACCAACTAGACCTACATCAGCTATGAGTTTTAGCTCTAGTTCCAACCTGAGTTCAACCCCTGGTTCTCCAGGCTCCCATCTAGTTGGAGCCTGATGCGTAGGAGTTGCAAAATTAGCATTACCTCTGCCTCCACGTCCACCTCTCGCGACAATGACCCTGTCTCCTGGTTCCAATACCTCCCCCAGAACGTCTTTCGTCTCAGCATCTCTTATTATGGTACCCGGAGAAACACTTACTTCTAGATCTTGTCCGCTTTTACCTGTCCTATTCTTACCTGATCCATGCAAGCCCCTTTCAGCCCGGTAGTGTTGCCTCATATGGAAGTCTAGAAGAGTAGAAAGTTGCGGGTCTGCTACTATGACGACATTCCCCCCATTACCACCATCACCACCAGCGGGACCACCCCTGGGGACACCCTTCTCTCTTCGCATAGCTTCAGAACCTGAACCACCAGATCCTCCGTATACGTGTATAACCGCTCTGTCGACGAACATAGGCAGACAAACTCCCCCTCTAAAGATAACTAGGGTTCCAGACTATTGCTCCATAATAAGAATACCTAAAGTATTCTGTTAAGAAAGGAGACTTTTAGAAATTCGATTCTAGATTGCAGGATGTGTCTGCCACGCATACCACAGAGGCAAATCGATTAGGAATCCCTCGCTCGTGAACAATCAAGGAAACACTAGCTTAAAGTCTGGACTAATCGCACCGACAGTTTCACCTAAAGTATTCCTGATCACGGGAGAAGAGAACGCACTCAAGCTCTCCTTAGTTCTATTATCCAAAAGGTTTAAGCTTTCTAGAATATGCATGATTACTACTGGAGTAGCCCTTTTGGTTCCGTCCTCTATTTTGATAGCAATTCCAAATTCCCCCTCTGTAGACCCGACGGCAAAAACCCCCTCTGCACCAGTTTTAGCAAAAATTCGATCACCAAGTACTTCCATTAAGACTGTTCCAAACCGGCCTGTTCCCGCTACCATGTCTGGATGATCGACCATAGCTGATACAATTCTTCGGTTAGCATCCTTGGCCGCTCCAAGCTTACAGAAGGCCTTAGCCAAAGCAGACAGCGGAACACCGAAACAGACTACTCCACATCCATCGACACCCAACTCGATATTCGATTTTTCCACATCAGTCCATCTCGACATTTCGGAAATCATTCTAATTTGAACTGGATGGTTTTGTTTAATGTAATCAGAAGTTTCCCAGCCCTTCGAGAGAGCCAGAGCAAGCATTCCTGCATGCTTCCCAGAACAATTATTGTGTACTGCTGAAATATTTTCCCCTGTTGCATATAGCTCTATTGCTGATTTTTCTTCAAAAGGAGGGTGTGGTCCGCACTCAAGGTCTCTCTCAGAAAGACCAATCTTCGCCAAAATGGACTTCACAACAGTAACATGTTTAGGCTCACCGCTGTGAGAAGCACACATAACCGCCAACTCTCTAGGATTAATACCGAATTGGTTAACAACATTCTCTTCTATTAAGGGAACCGCCTGGAAAGGTTTCGCTGCCGACCGGCAGTAAACTACTCGCTGGGGATCGCCAACCCTAGCGATGATTTCACCTTCAGCATTAACTACTGCCACATGCACTCGATGCACAGATTCGACTATTCCACCACGACGTACAACTACATCTTTCATAAACTCCTTCCCCTCACTAGTGCGATCATGACAGCTTAACTTTCTTTCGATCGTTATGTTTTTGAATACATCTGAGCTAATTAATAATTGGTCGGTGTGTTAGTGGCTAACTGTAGCTTTCACCAGTTGCTCTGGAGATTTTGCTCTTTCTAAAACTTCAAGTGCCCGAAGAATCTGACTGTCTGTAGACCAAGTTTGTTCAAAAGCTCCCTCTGGACCCCATGCACGAAGTGCAATCTCACGTTCTAGTTGGTATTTGATAAATCTACGTCCACTCTCGAGAGTCGACCTCTCTAGTCTCGACTCGCTGTCCTTTAGTAAGTTTTCATAAAAGAGATTCAACTCCGAATCCTTCAATTGCACAACGCCAAGCAGGTTCGGATTATCCTGAATATATTTGATCGCATAGTTAAAAAGACTGGCCGTAAACGACCCCGTCGATCGGAGGATCCCCTGCACAGCCTCTTCTTCAATTGAAGAGAGAGTGTCATGTAGCACGGAAATATCAGGAGTAATACCTCCTCCACCATAAAGATTTCGTCCTCCGACAGACTTTACAATAGGTCTCCCATCCAAATCATCTAACATCACCATTCGACCATTCAAGGCTAACTTTGATGACTCCGAACTTCTCAGTTCCATTTGTTCTTCAGGATCCATATGTATAGAACGGCCCACTGGAGTATACCATCGAGCTGTAGTGAGCTTGAGAACATCACCACCACTCAATGTATAAAGAGTTTGAACAGAACCTTTACCATAAGTGCGGTTCCCAATGATGAGAGCTCGATCATGGTCTTGAAGGGCTCCTGCAACAATTTCGGATGAGCTAGCGCTACCCTCATTGACCAGGACCACCAAGGAAAGGTCAGCGTTTGACTCAACGGTAGCAGATTCAATCCGCTCCTCTTCCCTGGAACTTTGTCCCTTAGTTTCCAAAATGATCAATTGGTCTTTGAGGAAAAGATCCGTCACCGCTACCCCTTCTATCAAAAGTCCCCCAGGATTATCTCGGAGATCGAGAATCAGTGACTTCATTCCCTGTTCACGCAGAAGCATTAATGCTTCTGCGACTTCTCGTCCTGAAGTTTCGCTGAAAACTTGCAAGGGAATATAACCAACTGACCCTTTTAATAGTTTCTTAAATGGGACCGAACGTAATTCGATCACTGATCTTGTAAGTTGGAATGAAATTGGTTTGTCGACACCTGGTCGATTGACTGACAAATTGACGTCTGTCCCTTCTTTTCCCCTTAGAACGTCTGCCACTTGGTCGGAGTCCCAATCCTTGGCAGAGACTCCCTCTATCGAAAGAATCCTATCCCCTGGTCGAATCCCAGACCGCAGAGCTGGCCCACCAGGGATAGAGGTGATAACAGTCACTAGGCTGTCCCGTTTCAGAATTTCCAAACCTACGCCACCGTAATCTGAATCTGCACCTGCCTGAAGACGAAAGCTTTCCCACTCCCGACTGTCTATAAATGAAGTATGAGGATCGTCTAATCCATCCACCAAAGCCTCTATCGCCGAATTGACCAGTTCTGACTGATCAACCGAATCCACAAACTGCTCAGTTATATGTTCCAGAACTTCTTCGATGACCCCAGTGTCAACAGTTCCTTCCGTGTTCTCTCCCAAGGCCCCCTGAAAGAGCCAGTAGGCGATGACGGAAGAAACCACTAAAACTCCAAACCGAGCCAGAAATGAACCCATTATTTTCATGCGGATTATCCCGCCTCCCTTTTATCCGAAGACAAATCCACCACAGACCTGATTTTCTAAACTCCAAACGTAGCTGGCATTTCTCTGGCAAGGACTTCTCTTATCTTCAGATGGATCATTCCTGGAGATTCAGTACCATCTATCACTACTGCATTTTCCATTTTGCTTGAAACATCCAAGTATCCTGACCGAACTTTCTGCATGAAGTCAGTCCCTGATAGTTCCAGGCGATCTTTCTTCTTATTAGCCGATGCCAACCTCTCACATGACAATTCCACGGGAATATCAAGAACTACATAGAGATCTGCGTTTAATCCACCCGAGGCGAAATCATTCAACCTATATACGTCTTTTATATCTAATCCTCTAGCATAGCTTTGATAGGCTAAAGTAGACATAGAAAAACGATCAGTCAGAAAAATCTCTCCTCTATCAAGAGCTGGGACAACTACCTCCTTAACGAAAACTGATCTTGCTGCTAGATACAGCAGCAACTCTGTTTCAGCAGGGATATCTAGTTCCAGATTCTCTTGTACTATACCTCGAATGGCCTCCCCAGTTACAGTGCCACCTGGCTCTCTAGCAACAGTAAACTTAAGATTTCTTGAAATTAACCATTTTGAGAGCAAATCGACCTGTGTAGTTTTACCAGATCCGTCCATTCCTTCCAGTGCTAGAAAGGGACCTCGATTCTCTCCTAGCTCACTGCTGTCATTCACCGTTCGTAATGTTCCCTACCAAGATGAGTTACCTGCTCCTCGCCTCCGAGCCAACGAAGAGTGTTCTTCAATTTCCAATTTTGAATAAACAGGTCATGCTCAGGGTAAAGACCTGGTGCACACTGTGGGCTCTTAAAATAGAAAGAAAGCCACTCTTGGATTCCTCCCATTCCAGCTCGCCCAGCCAAATCCATAAAAATAGCTAAGTCCAAAACAATAGGCGCTGCCAAAATTGAGTCTTTACAGAGAAAATCGACTTTTATTTGCATCGGATAATCGAGCCAACCAAAAATGTCGATGTTATCCCAACCTTCTTTGTCGTCACCTCTAGGAGGATAGTAGTTTATTCGTACCTTATGATAGATATCCCCATACAACTCAGGATAAAGATCTGGTTGCAGAATGTGATCGATGACACCCAGCTTAGACTCTTCCTTTGTCTTAAAGCTCGCGGGATCGTCCAAGACAGCGCCATCACGATTACCTAGGATATTAGTACTGAACCAACCTTTTATCCCAAGCATACGAGCTTTAAATCCAGGAGCAAGAATGGTTTTCATTAAAGTCTGGCCAGTCTTGAAATCCTTACCGGCTAGCGGTATACCTTCAAGCCGGGCATAGTCTTCAAAAGCAGCAAAATCAGCTGACAAATTAGGAGCTCCGTTTGCATAAGGAACTCCTTCTTTTAAGGCAGCATACGCGTAGAGCATGCTGGGAGAAATTGAAGGGTCATTTGCTTCCATCCCCTTTTCGAAAGACTCCATCGTTTCGTGCACTGACCCAGGACGCAAGAAGATTTCCGTGGAACCACACCAGACCATTACCAAACGGTCACACCCATTCTCTTCCTTGAAAGAGCAGATATCCGTCCTGATCTGTTCGGCAATATCTCTCTTGTTAGATCCAGTTTTCTTGTTGGGACCATCTAAGCGAGTAACGTATTCTGTATCAAAAGCTGCGGACATAGGCTCAATCTTTATTAGCTCATCCTTGACCAATTCTAAATGTTCATTACTGAGGACACCCGCATTTACTGCACTTTCGTAGGCGTTGTCTGGAATAGGATCCCACCCACCGAAAACAATTTGATCTAATTCGGCTAAACCAATGAAATCCTTAATAAGAGGCGACCGATTCTCTGTCCTTTGACCCAACCTAATGGTATTCATTTGTGTCAAGCTGCCCACAGGCTTCGCCAAGCCTTTACGGGCCAACATTACACCCGCTATGGTTGTTGTAGCCACAGCACCCATCCCAGGAAGTAGAACACCCAAACGACCTTTTGCACTAGAAATCTCTGGCTTTTCTTGCAAAATAGTATCTCCTTACTTTACTGAATTATCATCATTTAATTGTCTAATGGAACGCCCGCCGCCGTCTTATAAACCCAAACGATTCTTCGAATTGCTGTCAGGTTAGTCAGTACAGCGAATACTACAATAATCGCACTTAATACAACACCATTCCAGGTTAGACCGAACATTAGTGAGCCTAGGCCTAGTAAAACTACCCTCTCAGCTCTCTGCATCAGACCAACTGAGCAATCCAACCCCAGGACTTCTGCCTTTGCTCTCGTATAGCTAATCATTAAAGAACCAGCCATTGCTAGAGCTATCATATAAATCATCCCGATATTCAAAAGCGTCATCTCATACTGGTTATAGAGAGATATCAAGCCTAGGTAAATAACAACTTCACTGATCCTATCGAGGACCGAGTCGTAGAATGCTCCAAACTTCGACTGAAGTCCTGACAGCCGAGCCACGCGACCATCGAAAATATCGTGTGCTCCTCCCAAAAGTACTAGTGCGCCTGCAGTCCGGACGTGATCAATGCCATAAAAATAACCTGCTACGACGGTTACTAAGAAACCACTTGTTGTAATCACATTCGGATGCACCCTCTTGATAACCAACCATTCTGTCAGAGGGTCAATTACTGGATAGATCCAACCTCTAAGATCGTCTAAGTTTTTAATTTAAAACCTTTTTTCTAAGGGAGTATAATTCGACTCTCTGCACCCTCAGCGATCCCTGCTTGGATCGTCTGATTTACTTTAACCAAAACCTTGTCGAAGTTGGCTTGAGTCGCAACGAGTCTTTGATAACTTGTACTCGTTTGAAGGCGGCTTAAAGATTCCTCATAGTTTTTCTTCACCGATTCATCAGGCTCTTCACCACTACTGACTAAATCTTTAACCTGAAGTTCTATCTTCTCCAATTCTGTTCTAACCTCGGCAACTTCCTTGTCTTCGTCTACAATGGAAATGGCCTGCTTTAAAGCCTTATATTCTCCAGTCTGACCAAGTAATTTTCCCAAATCTTTGGCCATTTCGCTAATTCTATCCATTTTCCTTCCTATTAGGTTGGGTTAGCATCTTGCATTATCCATCATAACAATTGCTATCATTTAGAACATTCCTAGTTTCGCTCTGCCGTCACCACTCGCTCACGACCATTCAAATCCCGATGGGTCATCACTTCACTAAACGTCTCGGTCGCTTCTATTTCAGAAACAACTTGCTCAGATTGACCCAAGCCACACTCTAGCGCTAGAAGACCCTTTGAAGTCAAATTTTTGGGCGCTTCAATAATTATCTCCTTCATTATTTCCATACCTGATTTTCCTCCGAATAGAGCTTCGGCTGGTTCCCATTCCACTACTTCTGGCTGGAGTAAGCTTACTTCACTATCTGGGATATAGGGAGGGTTAGAGACAATCACCTGAAACTTCTCATCTGAATTAATGGAATCGAAAAGTGACCCAGAACGAAATTCCATACGATCTTTAACTCCGTTTCGCTTAGCGTTATTTATCGCCACAGCCAGAGCATCACTTTTTACATCAGTTGCCACTACCTGGGAACACTTACCTTCCAAAGCTAGAGAAATCCCAATGGCACCAGAACCCGTTCCCAAATCTAAAACTCTTCCCAATCCCCCTTCTTGTTCGAATCCCCAAGCAAGAACGCTTTCTACCAAGACTTCAGTCTCTTGACGTGGAATCAACACACGGATATCCGTCAACAAGTTCAGCTCTCTGAATGATGTATTTCCTAGTATATATTGTAAAGGCTCCCGTGCGGCTCTACGCAACAACAACGACTTGAAAGCAGATTTTTCAACTAAATTAAGCAAACGATCATATTGCAGATACAACTGAAGTCGATCCATATCTAAGGCCTCGGCCAACAGCCATTCTGCATCTAATCGAGCATTCTCAACACCTTTACTATCAAGATACTCAGCACTCCAAAAGATCATCCGCTTTATAGACCAAGATTCTCCGTCACCAGTATCAGGGCTTATATTAGCAACTTCCACAATACCACCTCATTCGTCCAACTGCTCCTGAAGACGTTCCTCCTGATCTGCTGCTTTCAGAACAGTTATCAATTCTGTGAGGTCACCGTCTAACACTTGATCAAGTGAATATATGGTCAACTTTACCCGATGGTCGGTAACCCGATTTTGTGGAAAATTATAGGTTCGGATTTTTGCAGATCTGTCTCCAGTTCCAACTTGTGCTTTGCGTTGTCTTGACCTTTCAGCTTCTTGTCGAGCTATCGTTTGATCTAAAAGTCTACTCCTTAGAACTTTCAGAGCCTTAGCTTTATTCTTGTGCTGAGATTTTTCGTCCTGACAAGAAACTACCAACCCTGTGGGCACATGCGTCAAACGTACAGCTGAATCCGTCGTATTCACCGACTGACCTCCAGGTCCAGAAGACCTGAAAACATCTATACGCAGATCACTTGGATCAATTTTTACATCTACCTCATCAGCTTCTGGAAGAACTGCCACAGTGGCTGCGGAAGTATGAATCCTACCTTGACTCTCAGTTTCTGGAACTCGTTGCACTCGGTGCACACCACTTTCAAAACGAAGTTTTCCATAAACTCCTTTCCCGCGCACTGTAAACACCGCTTCCTTGACAGATCCAGGGATGCCCTCTGAAATACTGAGAAACTCTACAGCCCAACCTTCTCGTTCCGCTACTCTCTGGTACATTCGAACAAGATCCTTGGCAAAAAGCCCCGCCTCATCCCCACCTGTTCCCGCACGTACTTCTATGACCGATGCTTTACTATCCAACGGATCTTTGGGGACCAGAAGCTTCTGAGCTTCTGAAGCTAGTCTGGTGATGTGGCTGGTAAGCTCACTTATTTCTTGTAACGCTAGATCACGAAAATCATGGTCTTCCGCATCATCCAATAACAATTGGGCGCCTTCGTACTCAGCAATCAGAGTATCGATAAGCTCAGCCAATTTAACCAATGGATCTAATTCGGCACGCTCCTGACCTATCACTCTCAGACGATCTGAATCTGAAAGAACGCCCTGACTCGTCAATTCTTCGTTCAGATGAGCCACTCGCTCCTGCACAATTTTCAGTCGGTCGAGAAGTTTCGGGTCGACTAAACCTGGATCATTCATTCAAGAATCACCCTATCTACTGGATTCATCCAGTAGTCTGATCGTACTTTCGCCTGAAACGTTCTACCCTACCAGCGGTGTCGACCAAACGCTGCTTGCCCGTATAGAAAGGATGACACACTGCGCAGATATCAGTATGAACCTCACTTTTAGTCGCCATGGTTTCAAAGGTCTGTCCACATGCGCAAGTGACAACAGCATGTACATAATCCGGATGTATATCTTTTTTCACGATCCCACTCCAATTTAAAACGAACAAGGACGCCCTGTTCGGCTTCATTTGACCGACTTCAGACATCCTTAGTCACCTAGAATAATAGACTGGGATAGTTATGAGTTCAAGCGCCATAGAAGCGAAAACGAACATTTATCAACATAAGAATTGTTACCAAGAAACTGCTTAACCCAGCAAGGTCACCCATACGTGTATAGAGTGTAAGTTCTTGGGTGCCATAAACCGGACTACTACCCACTGCCAATTGGGACGATTCCAGTTCACCATAAACATGACCTAATGGATCTACAAAGAAAGAAAATCCAGTATTTGAAGACCGGGCTATACCAACACGATTCTCAATAGCCCTCATAACTAGGTGAGCCGGATGTTGCCAAAATGCCAATGTTCGATATAGGACTGTTCCCCATTCGGACTGCAACCAAACGTCATTAGTAATATTGACTAAAATGTCGGCCCCACCCATCCGCAACAGTCGGGAATGCTCTGAAAAAATAGACTCATAGCATATTAAAACTCCAAATTTCATACCACTAATAATTTCTCCAATCGAACGCTCGTCACCCCTTCCATACTCACTAAAATTTGGACTGTTCGTCCTCCATCTGAATAGTGATAGAGGCATCGTCTCGAACCATGGAACAAGGTAGTGCTTATCGTACCGAAAGTCGGTCAGCCCTTCCCGTGGATCAAAAAGAAAAGAAGAATTATACTCTGTAGATTTGTAATCAGCCGATGTTAACCCAATACCTCCAACTAAAACTGGTGCGTCCCAGTTTTCAAACACCTTTGACATTTTTTGTTGAGTCACCATATCGACTTCTATCCTAGTCCAAAATGTGGCCTCAGGTAAAACTATAAGGTCAGTAGATTGACCTGCCCCATCCATATTCAACTTCTCTAGAGCTGAAAGTGTCGAGTCGGTTATAGCTTGGGTACTCATCTTGGTTTTTCCAATGATGTTGGGCTGAACTACCGTAACCTGACCAACTCTCGCCACTGGCAAGGAATTTGCTCTCAGAAAACCCCAAGCAACGGGTAAACTAAAAATCAATACAATCGCCGCTGTCTTGCTCAACAATCGATTGACCTTGATGCTATTTCGAAACAAGATAATCAGTTCGAGTAATAATCCATTCAATAGAGCAATCCAGAATGTGACTCCCCTCGCTCCAATCAATTCAGCAGACCCCACCACTTCTGGATAACCTGTAAGAGATGTTCCTAATTCCAACCAAGGAAAAGCAAACGCTCCTGGTAAATTTGCTAATGACCACTCTAGGGCAGTCCAGGAAAACGCAAGCGCCAAACAAATGGGTATTCCTTCCCTGTGAATCAAACGATGTAAGATCCAACCAAAACAAGCTTTCGGAAAAGCAAGAATGACTACCAATACCAGATATGCAGGCGCACTCCATGGAGATGTATTCCACAAAGTGATCGGAATCCAGTGGAGGATCAACCCTCCATAAACGACTCCAAAGAAAAAACCACCCCAAAGTGCTTGAGAGCTACCTGTTTTTGAATTTTCCAGTCCGACAACCCAGGACGTTAGTGGAATCAATGCAATGAACGAAGGGATAAAAAAATGAAACGGAGGGAACGCTAGGAAGAGGAAACAAGCTGAAAGAGTTACAGGAATCACACATCTGAGGTAGAAACTCACACCGTATTCGCCGACCTACTCCACTGAATTCCTAAGTTTAAGCCCAGATGGACGGGAAGGGTCAAGGCGATCATTTCTCCATTCATTTGATCAAATCCAGGAAAAATCTGTACAATGAATCCCAGGATTGCTAGGAAACTCACAAGCCTTGTTAATTTTAATGATGTCAAACTCTCTTCTTTTTGGAATGAACCCAATAAACTGATAGCCAGAACCAAAGAAATTGGATTAGCTTGAAAAATGTTCTCGTTCAGTGTCCAGAAAACGTGATCGGTAAAAATCCAAGATAGCATAAGCAAGGTCCCTAAAGCTCCCATGATTGTACTCCAGAAAGCTCCGAGACCAATAAGAATCCACCGGGACTGAGCGGACCCCTTGGACGCTCCCCACCCGAGCATAAGCAGGATGCCTCCAAAAACCACGCCCAAGAGAAGAAACCGAGTCAAGAGTCCGATCCACTTTTCCGATGAAGGGCCCCTTGAGGATTCAACCAAAAGTGTGGGAGGTTCCAAGAGTTTTGTATTTCCCTTGAGTAGACTTTTATTCGAAACAGTCTCTAGATGCTCCTTGAGACGCAATGGCAAAAACATTTCGTCCCAGATCGAGATCGGCTTGTCTCCAATATTGCCAACAACGAATTGAATGCCTGCATAGGCAGGTAGATTAGATTGAAGGAGTCTAGCAGTATGCCATCTATACGTAACCCCAGCATCCTGTTCTTTAGTTATAGATGAGATCTCACCATCCAGGACGCTGTCGAGGATATCCCGGATCCGTGTTGAACAATTATCACGGTAATAGTCATACCGATAATATCTATTGGATTCCGTATCCATTTCTCTGATGAGGGCTAATAGCTTCAATTTTTGGTCAAATGTGAGATTTACCTTTTGTGACCAAACCGTTCGATCCTGTCCTCGATAACTCTCTACCAATGCCGAAGCCGGGAAACCTCTCATAGCGTAGCGCATCCTACCCCTGGCCAATCTCATTATAAAATCGTGCTGCCCAAAATCGAAAATGCCCCAGTTGTAAGCTATCGCCGTTTTGTCGCGACTGTCCTGGATAACCAGGGCATTGTGACCAAACTGTTCCCAGATAGCATCTCCAGGTCCGATTGTCAGAAGAAACACTTCAATCCTTACTGGATCAGGATTTTCATCAGCTGACAAAATCTGACTGTACAGACTAGTCCCCGTAGCTTGTAACAAAGTCCCGGCAAACAGCCATAAATACCGCATCTGGATCGGATCAATCAATCTCAAAGACGCATACCTCCTCTTTCCTGGCTGTTCCTTGACTTCTTAACGGAACTCTCCCGAGAGCAATTCGCCCCACAAGAACGTCAGACCTCCGTTGAATTCCAAGAAGCGATCATTTCCCACAAGGCCTACTCGTGAACCTCCATGTATTCGTATTCTGTCAGTCAGCAAAAACTCCAAGCCGCCTTGAATATGGATACCACCTGTGACAGAATCCAATAAATCATCCAAGAAAGTATCGTCTGGAATCGAAGTGGTTGCGTTAACCAAATGGGCCGAAGCACCTAGGCCCGTTGAGAACAAAAATCCTAATGGAATACTCCAAACATAGTCAGCTTCAAGGGCCAGAGAAAAATCATCTCTCCTTATTGGACCAAGATCCAGATTGTTCGAAGGAAGGCTCCCTCCCTGGGTCAGGATCAAATTACTCAAGTTCGATTCGAAGCTTGCTATTCCTTCTGGAAGCATCAGGGAGCTCCAGTACGATGCCCTGGTCGCCATCCTGATTCCAGGACCTAAGAATCCCAAATCTAATTTCACACTGTATGACTCAGCTTCCTCAAAATTTTCCAGTGAAAAATTTCCATAATCCAAGGAAATCCCTCTCACTGCTAAATTTCCGTAGTCGTAATCAGCCAATTCTTGACCTTCCAAACGTAATGCGGGGATACATTGTCCAATCAAGAAGAATGCGATCAATCCTGATCGAACAACCATTTCCATCCTAAGCCTGAAATGACCCATATAGATGGTCCCCTTTCTCTTTCATTACCAGCCTGTCGAAACTACAGAGCGAACGACCTGTAAAGTCTCATCTATTATGTCTTCGGTATGTTCAGTAGAAACGAATCCTGCCTCAAAAGCAGAAGGTGCGAAAAACACTCCTTTTTCCAAACAAGCTTTATGAAACTTCTTAAAATTTTCCTGATCTGTTGCCTTGGCATCTTCAAATGATCTAATTGGGGAATCACTAAAGAAAATTCCCCACATAGACCCAACTGAGGTACCCCAAGCAGGAATACCTCCTTCTTTTAAGATCTGTACTATCCCAGAGGATAGGCGCCGAGCACTATTTTCCAGGTCGTCGAAAGGATCATTCGCCTCCAAATATCTCAGCTGAGCATTTCCGGCGGCCGTGGCCAGTGGATTCCCAGACAATGTCCCTGCCTGATATACATTTCCAACTGGGGCAATCCTTTCCATTAATTCTCTTGATCCCCCAAAAGCTCCTACTGGCAGCCCACCACCAATGACTTTCCCAAGAGTCACCAAGTCAGGCTTCACTCCAAATCTTTCTTCTGCACCACCCTTCGCAACACGGAAACCCGTCATTACTTCATCAAAAACCAGAAGACTACCGTGCTTACTAGTCAAAACTCGCAGTTCCTCTAAAAAACCCTCTTCTGGTAAAATAAGTCCGGAATTACCCAGGGCTGGCTCAACAAATACGCTGGAAATCTGTGGCCCTTTTTTCTCAAACAATTCTTTTAAAAGATCAACATCATTGTAAGGGAGAACTAGAGTAAGAGAGGCAGTAGATTTAGGGACCCCTGGGGAATCGGGCAAACCCAGGGTAGCAATTCCGCTGCCAGCAGACACGAGAAAGCTGTCACTATGTCCATGATATCCTCCAGAGAACTTCAGCACAAAATCTCTACCAGTAACAGCTCTCGCCAAGCGCAGCGCACTCATCGTTGCTTCTGTTCCACTGTTAACTAATCGGACCATCTCTACACTCGGAACCATTCTGGTTAACCGTTCTGCTAACTCTACTTCAGCTAGAGTCGGGGTCCCATATGAGGTACCCAGTCTTATCTGTTGATCTAAAGCCTCTACGACCTCGGAATGAGCATGACCTAAAATCAGTGCTCCCCAACTCAAGACATAGTCAATGTATCGACGACCCTCTGTATCGAAGAGGAAGGGACCTTCGCCACGGTCTGTAAAGAAAGGAGATCCTCCTACAGAGCGAAAAGATCTCACGGGAGAATTCACTCCTCCCGGGATTAATTCTTGGGCTCTTTCCCACGTTTCATTCATTTCTGGATTCATCAGGTCACCACTCTTCCTATCAAATCGTATTCCTCTGATTCTTGGATCTCTACAGTGATAAACTCTCCAGGCTTCAGGCCATCTTGAGCGTCAAGGTGTGTTACTCCATCTACATCAGTGGCCTGACCCTTTGTTCTTGCAATACCGAAAGTGCCTTTCCCCTCAAAATAAGGTGAGTCTTCAAGGATTTCATCCACTAATACTTCCATTAAAGAACCCACAAGACTGGCATTCTTTTTTGCTGATATATTTCTTTGGAGATCCATTACCTGCTCTAAACGCTCCCTCATTAATGATTCTGGGACTCTCCCAGACATCTCCGCTGCAGCTGTACCATCCTCTAGAGAGTATGTGAAGCCGCCAACTCTTTCAAAAGATATTTCTTCTAGAAAATCCATCATTCTCTGGAAATCATCATCTGTTTCACCTGGGAATCCAACGATGACGGTGGTCCTTAGTGTCAAGTCAGGGACCAAATCTCTCAACCACTGGACTCGCTCTCTAATGATTTTCTGATTCTCTGGTCGACGCATCGACTTCAGGATTCTATCACTTCCATGTTGGATGGGCATGTCGAGGTAAGGAAGAATCGAATTCTCGCTACCGATCAATTCAACAACATCTTGAGTAATTCCAGATGGATACATATAAAACAAACGTAGCCAAGGTATGTCTGTGTCTTGTACCAAAGCGCTTAACAGACCGGGGAGGAGAGGAGCTGCTGGATCCTTCCTCCTAAGATCCCTTCCATACCAGGTTGTGTCCTGGGAAATAATGTTTACTTCCCGCACTCCTTGCCGGGAAAGAGCCTGTGCTTCAGCGACCAGCTCATTTAGAGGAGCAGATCTATGCAAACCTCGGAAACTCGGAATCGCGCAGAATGCGCAGGTATGGTCACAGCCTTCACTGATTTTAAGGAAAGACGTATGGGAACTCTCATTCTCCAATATTCTGAGGGGACGCTCCATAGTGGGTATATCTTCCACTTCTTCATCTAGAAAACCCCTGTCACGAAGTTCTGGAATTAAGGATCCCATCTCAGTCAAACCAAGAAAGAAGTCTACTTCTGGAATCTCCCTCTCCAGTTCAAGTTTGTAACGTTCCACCATGCAACCGACAACAACTAAAGCCTTAACAGTCCCTTTTTCTCTTAACTCAGAAGCCTGAAGAATAGTCTCCAACGATTGTTCTTTTGCCGATTGAATAAAACCACAGGTGTTAACCAATATCACATCAGAGCCTTCTATTTCTGAAGAGACTCGAGCACCATTGACCACCAGTGTGGCCAGAATTTTTTCGGAGTCGACTGTGTTTTTATCACAACCCAAAGTTATGAGTGCAACCTTAGGTCCTTGTTCAGGGCCCACGGGACCTATAGAAACACTTACTTCAGGAGTATCCCTTGGAACTTCAGGCCTCACTGGATCAGCAACCAATGGGAAAACTGGTAAGTCTCTACGAGTCATCTGATTATCACCCTTGTGCCCTCAGGAGGCACAAAGCGAAACTCTTCATCTTCAAGTTCCATGTTCAAACGAATATCCGTAAGCCTAATTTTTCTTACGGATTCGTTAAAATCAAGAACCTCAAGATTGACAATAAGTTGAGTATCAAGATCTATCCAAATGACCGCAGACCGAAACCCTTGAGGTTCTTTAGGTTCCATAAAAATCCTGTGAGTACGTTGGCTGTCAATTTCCTCAATACCCCGATAAACAGCCTTAAATCTGGTTCTAGGATCAGTTAAGAGATTCTTGTAGAAATTAAAACGGTCATCCGAGTTAAGCCCTGAAAACATCAGCACCTGCTGATCGTCTACGCTCGGGTAAAATGTCCAAACAGATTCTCCATCCACAACAATCAGGTCACCAAGAGGTTCACTGAAACGCATTGCAAATTCATTTGGCGGACGCTGGCACATCCTTCCGTGCCCAGAACGGACCTGGTTGAGGAGTGTAACTTCAATCACTTGATGGAATTGCGCACAAAACGTGTGGACTTGTGCGTAATTTTTACTGGCTTCTTCAAGTACATCGTAGGCCTGTGAATCCTGGCCACTGGAAGTTCCTACAATGACCTGTGAAAGCACAAAAGGCACAACCCAACGTCTCATAAATGACACCGATTCCTACCTAAATTCGCCGAAGTTGATCAAGGAAATCCTCGTTATTCATTATCGAATACCTTGGTCGCCACAGATTGCGTCCAACTGATCTATCCCCACAAGAACTTCCCTTCCTTTCGAACCCTCTGGAGGACCCAAAACTCCAGCATCATGCAGTTGGTCAACAATCCTGGCAGCTCTTCCATATCCGATTTTCAGTCTGCGTTGTAGCAAAGAAGTTGATCCTTGGTCCTGGGTGATACAAACTTCGGCTGCTGCCCTGAAGAGTTCATCCCAGTCTAAATCATCTTCTGAAGTATTAGAACCCACTGCATCTTCAATTTCGTATCTCCGCTGTTCTTCAAGGATATCTGGCTCATCTTCAGGTCGAGTCATCAACGGATTGCCTAGACCCTTCTGCTCTGCATACCAGCTCATTATGCTGTCTGTCTCATCAGTAGAAATATAGGCTCCCTGAATCCGAATCGGTTCATTGGCACCTGGTGGAAGAAAAAGCATATCCCCATCGCCTAACAGAGTTTCAGCTCCGTTTTGATCCAGAATAGTCCTGGAATCAACTTTAGACGCCACCCGAAAAGCAATTCTAGAGGGAAAATTGGCTTTGATTAGTCCTGTGATGACGTTTACACTCGGTCGCTGCGTGGCAACAATTAAATGTATTCCGATAGCTCTAGCTTTCTGTGCAAGTATGATAAGCGGTTTCTCTATATCATTCTTGACTGTCATCATGAGATCGGCCAACTCATCAATTACTACGACTACGTACGTAAGGACCCTTCCTCCATAATTTGTCTGCTCATAAGGCACAATATGCCCCTCGGAGTCATAGCCTTGTAGCTCGACCTGACCCTTTGTCAGCCGCTCATTAAATTCACCAATGGATCTAACTCCATTTAAGCTCAATAGTTTATATCTACGTTCCATCTCTATCACCGCCCACTTAAGAGCCCTCGCAGCCTTTGTGGGATCAGTCACTACACTCTTGCGAAGATGTGGGAGTTCTTTATATGCAGAAAGTTCCACCATCTTGGGGTCAACCATGAGAAGATCAAGAGTTTCTCGCCCATGACGGAAGATTAAACTTGTAATGATCGCATTCAAGCAAACTGACTTTCCAGTGCCAGTAGCCCCAGCGATTAGGATATGAGGCATCTTAGTAAGATCGGCAATATATGGTTTACCGTTAAGATCGTTCCCGAGAGCCATCGGCAGACCTATAGCTTTTTTTCTATAAGCTTTGGATTCTAAGATGTCCCCAAGATTAACAAACTCAGGTTTGGGGTTAGGTATCTCTACACCGACAACATCTTTCCCGGGGATTGGAGCGATTATCCTGACACTCTTAGCTTTCATAGCCAAGGCTAAATCCGCTTCCAAGTTTTGGATTTTAGAAACTTTAACACCTTCAGCAGGCTTCACTTGAAATTGTGTCACTGCTGGTCCTATAGTCTTCTTAAGAAATTTGCCTTTATGAATTAGCTTGTTATAAAACGCAGTGCGTTCAATGGGTGTTGTACCTGGCGGAATAGCCCACTCTGGATCACCGTTAATATTTTTACCAACTTCTACTAAACAATCTATATCAAAAGATTTCAATTTTTCTATAAGAACAATGCCCAATTCGTCGAGGTCTGCCGCCATCTTTGTACGATCCTCTGGATTAGCACGTTTGAAAGAGTCTGTTGGAGGGCGATTGGTTTCACCTAGTTCCATTACTGTTTGACCAGTACCAACATTAGAATCTTCAGTGGCACTCAGAGCCGGAGCTCCCTCGGCTTTTTCTTCTATAGCTGGCCCATTTTCAGTTTCAAAAACCTCACCTGGATCATCCACCCAACCGTCATCGATACTATTATCTAAAAGATCCAATGGCATGGTGTCTTCAAGGTCTTCTACAGATTTTTTTCTCTCTAATACTCTGTTCGAGATCAAGAGAATCAGACGTCGTATGCCCTTAAACCCCTGAGCAAAAACTTCAGTAACATCATTTATAGGATTCCATTCAATGGTGTAGATAAATAATGCAGCCAACAAAAGAACCATGAGTACTACATCGAAGATTCCCAAATATGTTTCTAGGAATGAACCGCCCAGCTCTCCCCACTGTCCCCACTCTCTAATGAATCCCTTATCTAGATCGAGAGTCCTAAAAAAAACAGGCCCAAGCATGAAAAGTCCAACCCAGAGATGAACCCATTTTCTCTTTCTTAATTTTTTCGGAATCCACCCTTTGACATGAAGACCTAGTGTAAAGAGAAGGGGACAAAGGAATATGGAACTTATGCCGAAAACAGACATCAAAACACTCTGGGTATACCTACCTAGTTCACCCATCAAGTTTCCGGTAGGAAATCGTGCTGAAGAAACCGGAATTAAAGATCCCAGCAAGAATAATGAAAGAGAAAATAAAGTCAGTGCCAACAGGAATTTTTTGTCCTTTTTATTTATAAAAGGCTTGGTCGGCTTAGACTTAGGTGGCTTGGACTTAGTCAGCTTAGACTTAGGTGGCTTAGACTTAGGCGAGACCATTCGAATCCTTCTGCATTAATCTCACGACTTTCTCCCTCATCTCTGGAACCACGGAATAAATATCGACCTGAGAACAAAGATCCAGATCTCCTTCAAATCCTCCTTCTCTAAGTTTCCTCCCTCTCTCTGTTCCCGCAAGGAACTCCTTATCAATCGTAAAATGCTCTTGTGCATTCTTGGCCAATCTCCCCGCATCGTTCAAAATGAGATCGATTTTGTATTCCTCGGACAAACGATTAATAAACAAACCTGCACAAATTGTATCTTCCAGAGATATACCTTCTTCTGATCCAGCACATACGATCGTCAGGGATTCGGACTCCAACACTTCTTCTACGACCGCTCCGAGATTCATAAGGCAACAGACTAACACACTTGTAGAGTCTTCCAGAAACTGAAAAACTCGTGTGCCGTTAGTAGTACTCAGCACCAAGCGTTTTCCCAGTATCCTTTCTGGTGTAAACTCGGTAGGCGAGTTGCCGATATCGAAACCTTCTGTCATCGTATAGCGCGAAGCACCACATAGCATCGAGTCCTCACGCCCAAGAGATGATGCTAGTTTTATAGCTTCTTCTGTGGAAACCGCGGGATAAATCTCTTGTGCTCCATTAGCCATAGCTTGCACAATAGAACTTCCTGTCCTCAGTACATCAATGACTACCGATGTCTGATCCGCAACCTCCAGTCTGGAATCTTCCGGAACAGTCAGGAGTAGATCTAAGCGCATCATTCTTTATCCCATCGTTTCATGAATTCGTCAACAAAACCAGTGTTGACCCCTCCAGCTATAAACTCAGCATCTCTAGTTATCTGCGAAAGGAAAGGAATAGAGGTATGGATTCCTTCGATTATGAAAGAGTCCAGAGCATATCTCCCTCTTATTATCGCTTCTTCACGATTGGTTCCGCTTACTATGAGTTTTGCCAAAAGAGAGTCATAGTATGGAGGCACTTCATATCCTGCATACAAATGTGTATCCAATCTTATTCCAGGTCCTCCTGGCGGTTGGAAAGTTTTAATACGCCCAGGACTAGGTCTAAAATTTTGTGCCGGATCTTCTGCATTTATACGAAATTCAATACAATGACCTTGAAGGGATAGATCTCCAGATGGAAACGATAGCTTCTCGCCCGAAGCGACTCGCACTTGCTCTTTAACCAAGTCCAATCCAGTGACCACTTCAGTGACTGGATGTTCTACCTGAATACGAGTGTTCATCTCGATAAAATAAAAATTGGCTTGTCCATCTAGTAGAAATTCTACCGTTCCAGCACCCACGTAATCTATTCCTTGACCGGCTGCTATCGCAGCTTCTCCCATCTCTCTGCGCATCTTGGAAGTCATACCTGGTGACGGAGATTCTTCAATTAGTTTCTGGTGTCTTCTCTGGGTGGAGCAATCTCTCTCACCCAAATGGACTACCTTTCCATGAGAGTCCCCAAAAATTTGGATTTCCACATGTCGAATCTCGGAAATATATTTTTCAATATATACATCCGAGTTTCCAAAAGTTGCTTCAGCCTCAGCCTTAGTGGTATGGAATAACCTGGACAATTCTCCTTCGTTCTCAACAACCCTCATACCTTTGCCACCACCGCCAGCAGACGCCTTAAGCATTACTGGGAATCCAATATCACAAGCGATTCTGGTAGCGCCTTCGAGATCAGCAACTAACCCTTCTGATCCTGGAACAGTTGGGACCCCTAGACGTTGCATCGTCTCACGAGCAGTAGCTTTATCACCCATCGCTTCAATCTGGTCAGCACTCGGACCGACAAAAACGATGTCCGAGCGCCGGCAAATTTCACTGAATTCAGCATTTTCAGCCAAAAAACCATAACCTGGATGAATAGCTTCAGCCCCAGTGATCTCTGCTGCCGCAATTATCCGTGCCACATCGAGATAGCTCTCACTGGGAGAGGCTGGACCGATACAAACTGCTTCATCAGCAAAACGGACATGTAGCGATTCTCTATCAGGTTCAGAATATACGGCTACAGTCTTGATACCGAGCTCCTGACAAGCTCGAATAATGCGTAGCGCTATTTCGCCACGATTTGCAACTAATAGTTTCTTAAACAAGCAGTCACCCTATTCAACGGGAACAATCACATCTACATCAATTTTACTGGATATTCACGAGTGCAAGTCCGATACTTATACGCGAACCTACGGGAGTTCAACTAGGTCGAATCAGAAACAAAACCTGACCGTACTGAACAGGTTCTCCATTTTGAACACAGATTTCTTCAATCGTACCAGAAACTTCAGATTCTAATTCGTTCATGAGTTTCATGGCTTCCAAGATACACAATATGTCACCTTGGTTCACCCGTGAACCAACCTGCACATAACTCTCAGTGTCTGGTGAAGGCGAAGAATACAACGTGCCTACCATAGGAGACTTGATCTCGACCAAACTAAAATCTTGTTGAATTTCGACTTCTGGCCTTGGAGGAACCGACTCAACAACAGGCTCTTCTCCAGATGGTGAAACATTATTGACATCACCAGGGAGACCAGAAGAGTCCACTACCCAGCGGGGCTCTGCCGAAGAAGCCTTAGCCAACTTGATCCTTGTGCCATCATGTTCTAATTCCACGGTGTCTAGCCCACTATCTTCAACTATATCGATGAGACTCCGCAGAAAATCTAGATCCATCATTATTCTGAGACCCTGGTCAGATACTTATCTTCCGTACGATCAATTTTCAAAATATCCCCTTTTTCAATGAAGAGCGGAACCTGGATCAAAGCACCCGTCTCAAGCTTCGCTGGCTTACTTCCACCCTGGGCAGTGTCACCTTTCAAACCTGGATCCGTCTCAGAAACCACTAACTCTACGAACTGAGGCAACTCAACACTAATCACTTCTCCATCATGGACTAGTCCTTCACATCCCATATTTTCTTTGAGGTATTTGAGTTGATCCTCCCCGAGTAAGTCCCCAGAAATAGGAATCATTTCATAGCTTTCTTGATCCATAAAGTAATATAGTTGGCCATCTGAGTAACTGTAAGAAACTGGCCTGCGCTCCAATCTAACTGTTACCACCTTCTCTCCTGCCCTAAACGTCTTATCAACAACCGCTCCGCTTAAAACATTTTTGAGCTTAGTCCTTACGAAGGCAGGGCCTTTCCCAGGTTTAACGTGCTGAAAATAAGTGATTGTCCAGAGCTGACCATTAAAATCTAAAACCAAACCATTTCTAAAATCTGCAGTTGAAGCCATGATGATTACCCGTATATTTAGGAAGCCGCTCGACTAAAGTTATCGATTAGCTATGTAATTTACTAAACCCCTAAGCCCTAGCGAATAGCTCTCACTACCGAAACCAAGGACTACTCCCACTGCCACCGGTGCGAGGAAAGAATGCCTTCTGAAGCGTTCCCTAGCGGTAGTATTGGACA
The DNA here is from genome assembly GCA_963935005.1 of uncultured bacterium. GTDB lineage: Bacteria > Gemmatimonadota > Gemmatimonadetes > Longimicrobiales > Gaopeijiaceae. Next base: position 29,980 of record CAWWAX010000005.1, read on the forward strand.
GATGTACTTCCACAAACGGCAATTCAACACCAACTAATCCGTCACGAAGAGACACGCTTGTATGTGTTAAACCTCCAGGATTCACTAAAAATCCATCCACTCGAGTACTCGCTTCTTCTATGTAATCGAGAATTTCCCCTTCTGAGTTGGACTGGAAGCTTTCAATCTCAGTCCCAAGCGTCCCACCGATTTGCTGGAGAGCAGCATCTATGTCTACCAGGGTTGCCGTACCATATACTTCCGGTTCTCGTTTGCCCAAAAGGCGGAGATTTGGCCCGTGTATTACTGCAATCCTCATCCTATAACCTCTCTAATTGGTAATTTTAGCATATTAGTATTTAACAATTTATAATATTTTACAAACGTGGCAGCCCTCATTAAAGTTTTGCCACAACAAAGAAGATACCGATCCTTAAGAAAAGGTGTCAACGAGAAAGGTTGAGAGACCGATTCAGTAGAGTTAGGTTTCCATTCACCTAGAGGAACTATGAAGTACAATCGCTAACGCGCAAAACACTTTCGGAGCTGTCGGTCTATGATGCGTCAAATGCGGGACAATACTAAATGGATCATGCTGATCACTGCGACTGCCTTTGTGGGATTAATGGTATTCCAATGGGGCATGGACATCACTGGACAGGGTGGGATGCAGAATGGAGCAATCGGCAGTGTCAACGGAACATCTATACTCTACAATGATTTCAATCAAACATACCGACGCCTATTCGACCAAGTACAGGACTCACAGGAAGATCCCGTAACAAGTCAACAGATAAAAGACATCGAAGATGCGGCCTGGGACCAAGTGGTTGACCAAGTACTGGTAAGCCAAGAGCTGGACAGGCGAGGGATCTTAGTGACAGATGATGAAATCATCAATGCAGTTCGTTTCCGTCCACTTCCAGAATTCCAATCGAACCCAGCCTTTCAAACCGACGGAGTCTTTGATTTTCAAAAGTACCAAGCCTATCTATCCTCGCCTACAACTGACCAAGCGTTTCTCCTACAACTTGAATTCACTTACAGACAAATTCTGCCAGAAGAAAAATTGGTGCGCCAAGTATCCTCCGACGTTTATCTGACGGAAGCCGCACTTTGGGATGAATTCCGAGATCGTAACGAAGAAATTTCAGTCAGGTATATAGCCTTTAATCCAATTCAGCGGATCCCTGATTCTGAGGTGGAAGTTAGTAGTGCGGAAATAAGAGACTACTACAACAATAATCCAGAGGAGTTTGTCTTTCCTGCTCAAGCCACTGTGAGAACTGTTCTAATGGACAAGACTCCTACCCCGACCGATACTCTGGCAGCAGAGGAACTAGCCTCGGATCTCAGGCAACAACTCATCGATGGCAACTCTTTCGAAGACGTCCTTAATAGGCCGGATCTGCTAGGAGGTTCTGGAGAACTGGGATGGTTTACACGAGATCAAATGGTTCCAGAATTCTCTGAAGCGGCATTTTCTGCACAGAAAGGAGAGATCACCAACCCTGTACAGACTGCATTCGGCTTTCATGTCATCGAAATACAGGATCAATCTGGAGATAGCATCCAAGCCAGGCATATACTGGTACCCATCCGACGAACAGACGACTCAGAACTGCAAATGCTCATACTAGCTGATTCTTTAGAAGAAATGGGAGAAAATCAAGGTTTTGAGGAGGCGAGCAAAGCACTCAATCTTTCCACAGGAACATCAGTACTCAATCCCGAGTTCGCCTTCATAGCTGGTGCTGGAGAAGCTGGAGAAGCATCCGAATGGGCTTTTGAAGAAGCTTCTGAAGGCGATGTTAGCCCTCTGTTTGAGACCAGGGAAGCATTCTATATGCTAGAGCTACTTGAGATTCAAGAGGCTGGTACAGTGGGCTTGGAAGATGCTAGCCCTTCCATTGAGCAAACACTGTTCAATCTAAAAAAGATTGACGCTGGAAAAAATGAGGCAACTGAAGCCCTATCCAGACTCAATGGAGAAACGACCTTAGATGAAGTGGCGTCAAATTTAGACTTAGAAATACAGGATGCTGGACCGTACACCCGTATCGACTTCGCGCAAGGATTGGGGAGGTTAAATGCGGCGACAGGAGCTGGATTCGGACTAAATATAGGAGAATTCAGTGATGCAATCGAAGCTAATAATAACGTATTTTTATTGCAGTTGCTGGATCACATTCCAGCCGACAGCCTAGCATTCGAATCCGAATCCGAGACGCTCCGTAATCAACTAACCCAACTAGCTCAACAGACACGACTTCGAGAGTGGATGGAAAGCATGAGGGTTGTATCAAAGATCATTGATAGAAGAGACGAAGTCTTGAACGCTGATCCAGATAATACCCAACCACAAATGCCCTTGGTTTTCTAGTGAGTTTAAAGAGATAGCCCTCTAGTTTGCTTCTGGACCTTCTTCCACCTCCACTCGCTGAGACTCATCCTCTCTGGGATTTCCCTTGTCTGTTTGATGAGGACTGTCATCAGAAGTTGTTAGTGTCCTGAGCTCTTGATTCCTCTTAGAGGAAGCCAAGGACCCATTGTCAGAATCTCCGGCCGATTTTACCTCTTTTTCAATTTCCCGGATTGACCCTTTGAATTCCCGAATTCCTTTTCCTAATGATGATCCAATCTCTGGTAGTCGCTTAGCCCCAAAAAGCAGCAAGACGACTACGAAAATCATTATCATCTCCATCATTCCAAGCCCACCTAATCCCATAACAAACCTCCTTAAGAAATCCTAATTAAATTAGATCCAAGAGCGAACGATAAATGTGACAATAGTAATTCCCACAAGTGTCAAAACATTCAGGCTGAAAGTGAGAGGACCCATCGTAAAACCCACTGCAACTAAATCTATAGACAGTGGTCCCAATGAGGCCTCAACCGCTGTCGTGAGAAAAGACTTTGCAGCACTCTGTGGCAAGAATGCAGCACTCAAACGCGTGAGCAATCCCCCTAACATTAATCCTAAAATCAAAGTCCATATCAAGCGAACTCTACTCCTGCGATGATGGCTACCCAACATATACTCTCTTCTCCAAAGAACATTCAGATGTGTCTGAGTCCTTCCATAAGAATCCTGGTTTCACACGCATGGCTATTAACGATTCCTAGTTACTGCATAAGTAACTGCATTTTCCAAAGCTTTCACAGCGGGACTTGTAGGTAGTGTCCACAGAATTTCCTTCGCACGCTCAGCGTATAGACTTGCTTGATTCTCTGCATAAACTAATCCTCCGTTTGCGCGAACAATACCCACTATCTCTTCTATGTCTCTATCCGTAGGCTGGGCCAGAGTAAAAAACTTTTTTGTCTCTCTCAATTCAACCTTAGACATCCTGCTCAGTGATGCAACTAAAGGAAGGGTGACCTTGCGTTCCCTTAAGTCTTGGCCTGAAGGCTTGCCTGTAATTTCTTCTTTACCTCTATAATCCAAAAGATCGTCCGCTATCTGAAACGCCATGCCCAAATTATGACCAAAATCTGCCAAGGATTGGCTGTGCTGTGTCGCTCCGTCCAAAGAGCCTATCTCACAAGCCGCAGATATCAACGAAGCAGTCTTACATTCGATCAAACGACTATAATCTTCCTCACTAAATTCAAGAGCGTCAACAGAGGTTAGCTGCCTCATTTCTCCGATGCTCATTTGATTGGCAGCATTGGCCAAGACCGAAAGTGCTAAATATTTCTTCATTCGAACCAACTCACTGACAGACCTACTATAAAGATAATCACCCATGATCACTGCCACTTGGTGAGTCCACAGTGCATTGACGGTGGGGAGGCCTCTACGTAATACACTGTGATCCACTGCATCATCGTGTACCAATGTGGCCAGATGCACCAATTCCACCAATGCTCCCAATGTCACAGCATCTTCGGAGGGCTCTTCACCCACCTCATTAGCCAACAGAACAAGGGTTGGGCGAAAAAGTTTCCCCTTCATCGATAATAAGCACTCATTGACTTCTTTTATCATGCCAAAATCCGAGACTATGATCCTGCCTATCTCTCCCTGCACTGCTTCGAGACGCTCTGCCACAATAGTCTGAATAGAGGACATTCCTAGTGGGACATCTCTATCCAGCGTCTCAGTCTCTCTCTCCATCAAAAACTAGCCTTGGTCATTACTGGATTAGCGGTTTAAAAGAACATGTGATCATTAAGATACTAATATCTTCCTGAAAAATCCGTACTTCTCTGGTCATAGTCAAACTTTAGGTCTCTATTGTCGGTAAGAGCAACCTCAAACCGAAAACTCCAGTTGCCTGTTACAGTCTGTACGAAATCGAAATGAGCTTCCCAACGATGTAAGTTTCTCGCTAACCTAATAGAGTGATCCGTGAAGCTCCCCAGATCGATATCATACGCTGTCCTCCAGGTCAAATCCCATTCTTCTGTTGGTTTCAGGCGTAATCCCACCTGCAGAAGTTGGCTTCCCACATGATTCAAATGTCTACTTCTTCTCAAAGAGTATGCGAAATTCGTTTCCCAAGAAGGACCCTGTCGATTCGCATTGTTATCTGGACCTTCTCCTGCGTTGATATCGGTAGGACCAGCTCCAGGAATCACACTAGATTCATCAGTTGGATTTGTATTGGAAGTTCCATCTTGAAGGAGATTCAAGGGATCGAAATCTTCTTCCGAATTTGATTCGAGAGCTCCTTTCGAAGATGGTTCTGTGCCCGTTGTCACGCCTAGAAAGCTATATATACTCTGAATTACTCCAGAATTTGAATTCATAGAAAAAGATAAATTTAGCTGTGATAAGTCTGGATCAAAACTTCTGACACCTTCATCACTATTAGTGAACAAGTCATGCTCCATTGAAATCTGGAGGCCTCTTAGAAGGTCGGAACTCAACTGATTCTGGATTCGAGTAGTGGTGAATCCCATTAGCCCACTATCCGTGTCATTGGCTCGAACAAAGTCGTAGTTTAACATACTGGTACTTATTCCTAATAGATTGACTACCCTCGATGCTGGAGGCCTGCTAGGGCCTGAGCTAGTGTCAGCCCTTGCATTGATGGAATCCGAAGCAGACGGCGACCCATCAGGGGCCCTACTATCATCTGGATCGTCTTCCTCTCTGATCTCATTCCTCTTAGCCTCAAAGGTTTGATTGAAACCCAAAGTTATAACGTTACGAGCGTCACCTTCGTAAACGCCAAATACTGTCTTCTGCAAATCAGAAGACAGTATTTGGGGAGCATAGCTATAGCTTAGCGATGGGGATATCTTGTGGCGTACCGCTTCAAAACCCATCAGCCCACCAAAGTAGCCATATATGTCACCCTTCAATCGAGCCCCGAAGGATAAGCGCTTGGGTCCTGCGATGAAATTCTGCATTGCCGAATCTCCATTGGAGCGCTTAAGCGCTCCAGAAACTTGGAGACTCGGTGTGAGCGTGGTAGTTCCTATTAATCGTTGTTGATATCCCAAACTAGAATTCCAATTCAGATCCGCAGTAGCTTTGTCAAAAACAGTACTCGAAGTAGAATCTTCTTGACTTTGTATTTCAGATTGCATGAGTGGAGTTTCTCGAATGATCTTCTCATTAAACATGAGAGACTGTCCCCAGGAGAGTGCTCCAAGATTGAAAGCACTACTAACTTCTCCAACGGTGCGTGCCTGGTCAGCTGAATTGTCCATAAAAACTTGGCCGACTTGTGTTGGCCGGTCAATTAGACTCCGGGTGTACCTCCCGCTACCAGACCAGGTAAGGTTACTGTAAAATCGTGCTTGATTCGCTGGTGCCTTGAAGAGTGTCACACTTTTCAAAGAAACATTGGCCGTCGGAAGTGTCATCTCTACTCGATCATCGCTTAAAAATTGTCTCCGATTAGCCGTAAGAGAAAGATTGCCCCAATTAAACCTCCTGTTGAATCCACCTTCCGAATTTATCGACTGGGTTACTTCCCTGGGGTCAAACGAATTTTCCCGAACAAATTGAGAACTAGACGCATACCGAGCTGAGAATTTAAACATACTTCTTTCGTCCAACTGCCACGAATGTCTGGTGTCATACGATAACTCACTGCCACCACTATTTCTCCAGTACTGCCGTACACTGGTGGAACCATCGAGGAATTTCTTATTTATCCTGTAACGAAAATTCCCCGTCAAAGAGGTAAAATTATCACTCCACCAATCACCACTGACAGTAGCATCCGTATATTCATTGATTGCCCAAAAATAACCAATATTAGAAACCCTTCTGCTTTGTCCACGTGATGATCTCACAATGTCATTCACTCCAAATCTTGGAGTGAGAATACCACTGTGTCTTCCTGTCTCAGTATTTTGGAATATGAATGGCAACCAAAGCACTGGAACGTCTGCAAAATTCAAGGTCACATTGCGAGCCAAAAGCCAGTTTCCACCAACAGCTTTAAGCTCGCCCGCTGAAAAATGATAGTGTGGCTCTGTCTCTTCACATGAAGTAAACATGACATCGTGTCCGAAGACAGTGTCAGGAAGAATAGCAGGAAGATCGCCAGACATAATCCAAGTAGCACCTTCAGATAAGCTTGTCTTAGCTGCAAAAGCAGATCCCTGCTCTTTTCCTCCGTCATAGATCACCCCATTGCTCTGAACTGGCTCTTGTCCCAACCTCTCCGTCAGGGTTTCCCCAGTAGTCCAAAGAAGTGAATCGGTGAGATTAATCGTATCTATTGCGATTACAGACATCCCATCTTGGTGCAACTCTGCAGGGGAGTTTTCAGTGCCAGAAAGAGTTAATTTTTCATTTAGCGCATCAAAAAGAGCTTGCTGACCTGAATATCGTACAATGGAATATTCGGGAAGAGTTAATAATTGATTTAGAAAACTATCTGGAGAAAAAGAACTGCCCATTTCGATGGGTCTAGATGAACTCAATAATGAGTCTGCGACAAAAAGTGTGGAATCAATACCTGGAGGCCTAGCCAGTACCTCTAGGCGCTCTAAAACCTTAATCCTAGCAGAGTCAGCACCGATACTATCTACCTGTTGAGATTGAACTGGTTTGACACTCATTAAAAACAATAAGAAAGCCAGTCTTACAACAGACAAAGAAAACCGAAAATAATTTATATAAGAGAAGCGTTGCTTCACTGGGACTTAACGGTTCCTTCCGGAGGATCACCACCTATTTCTTTTGCTTTCCGACGACGGTAGATCATCACCGACAAGAGAATACTAAACTCGTATAAAACCACTAATGGTACCATCATCATCACGGTCACGGTCACAACATCCCCTGGACTGAGAAAACTTGCCAGTACTGTGATTATAACGATGGCATGTCTTCTCTTGGCTCGAAGAAATTTAGGAGTAACTAAGCCCAAAGCTGAAAGAATCATTATTACAACTGGCAATTCAAATAGGATGCCAAAAGCTAACAGCAACTTAGTAACAAAATTCAAATATGGCCCTGCCTGTACTACGGGATTAAAATAACCTTCCGCAAAGAATAGGAGGAAATTCAATGTCGCTGGAAGAGCCAGGTAGTAGGACATTGCCACTCCAGCTCCAAAAAGGACTACTCCCATATAAAGACTTGGAATTATCACTCGCTTTTCATGAGCTTCCAGTGCGGGTGACAGAAACGCCCACACTTGATAAATCAAAATGGGAGATACTAGGATAAAACCAACGATAAAACTAATTTTTAAAATCAGAAAGAAAGGTTCGGTTGGAGAGAAAAAATTCAATCGCTCTGCTTCCCCCATAACTTCATAATAAGGACTTATCAATACGTCTAAGAGTGAGAAATATTGGACCAAGAGAAACCCAGCTACCACACCGCCAATTAGGGCAGTTACACTCCACAAGATGCGCCACCTTAGCTCTTCCAAATGATCTAAGAACGGCATCTCTCCTCTTAAGTCAGATTTTTTAGACATAATATCAAAATCGCCAGCTAATTGGTCATCATGTAAATGAGAGTCTTAAATAAATTATCATAGATCTTATAGAATCAGAGTAGCAGAGTCTCCTGGTTCAGAGCAATCAGTTCTTTTTGATCTTGAGAATCCAAGTCACTCAGCATCTCTTGGAACTCACCGATATCTTTGAAATTCCGGTATACTGAAGCAAATCTGACATAGGCTACACGATCCAAGGGAGCGAGTGCCAACATCACCATCTCCCCAATCTGGGAAGCTTTTATTTCAGGACCTAGAGATCGAGTCAGCTTGTCCTCGATCGCGTCTACTGCGAGATCAATTTCGTCTTGTGATACAGAGCGCTTTGCACAGGCCACCATCATACTTCTCAACAACTTGCTACGATCAAATTTTTCAGCCGTGCCGTCGTTCTTGACTACCGACAAATCTCTATCTTCGACATGCTCATATGTAGTAAACCGACCTCCACATATTCCACATTCACGACGACGTCTCACAGCACGACCAGCCCTGGTCTCACGAGTATCTACTACCCGATTATCGGCAGCATCGCAGTCAGGACAACGCATTTACAATCTCAGAACGGCTCAACGGATGTCCCGTAAAAGCTCCTGAGCTAGCTCCGCTGGTCCACTGTCAGGATAGGTGGTAATTAACCTCTCGAGATGCTCAATCGCTTCTTCAATATTTTCTTGTCGGACCAAGATCTCTGCGACCCGATAAAGAGCCTGAGGAACCCTGTCAGAAGTAGGATATAGCTCTAGGATACGAAGAAATGCTTCAATAGCCTCATCCTGTGAATTTTCCTGTTCCAGGAGATCGGCAAGGAAAAACTGTGCGGACGGTGCTAACCGATGGTCTGAATGGTCTATAAGAAAACTTTCGAAGGCCCTACGAGCCGTTCCAAAGGAACCCCTATCAAACTGAATCATTGCTGCCTGGTAGATTTCTTCAGGAGGAGTAGAGGTTTCGGGATCGTCCGACTCTATATCTTGCACAAGGTTTTCGATTCCTAAGCCAACTGGATTTTGATTTCCATTGACCGCAAGTCGTTCAGAAAGAGTGACCATTGAACGTTGTATCTGTCCCGTCAAAACATAGAGTTGGGATAGCTGATCTTGGATATTAGTTAAATCCAGCCCTACATCCCCTCGAATATTTAGGAGCCTCTCGGATTGACCTTCTAGTGAGTCCTTTAAATCCTGGATCTCCTCAGAAATCACCAGCAACTGAAAATCTTGTTCTTCTTTTTGTTCAGCAAGAGTCTCCTGCAGTAGCCGAGTGTCTTGTTTTGTGGCACATCCAGAGACCATGAACAACAACACAAAAGCTAAGCCCCTCCCCCTAAGAACATATCTGTGACTAGACACAGATATGAAATTAGCAGAAGGGGCCATAGTCATATAGCAACCCAATTCAATTCTACCGTTATGAACCGTCGTCGTCGCTCACCACAATTTCACCACCAGAAATGCTAAACTCAACACGTCGGTTTTCTGTCCAACTTGTTTCGTCACTGCTATTTACCAACGGACGTTCCTCTCCAAAAGAGGTCGTCATCAGTCTGTCAGCAGCAATTCCAAAACCGGACAGGAAATCGCGGACACTCTCAGCACGCCGGCTACCCAAAGCCAAGTTGTACTCGGTTGAACCACGCTCATCAGCATGACCTTCTAGGCGGAGACGTACTGTCGGGCTACTGCGAAGGATAGGGATTTTTCTACGCAGAATCGTCTCTGCTTCAGCAGTGATTGCAGATTCATCGTAGTCAAAGTTTACCATATCTTCTAAAGTTGATCGCGCTTCGTCTCTAGCAGTCGCGAGTCTTTCTTGCTCCACTCGCTCTGCCTCCCTTTGACGGGCCTCTTCCGCCTGAACTCTAGCAATAGAATCGGCGCGAGCTGCATCGAGCTCGGCCTGAGTTGGTCCTGTGGGAGCAGGGGGTGGAGGTGGTTCTGATCCCCCACATGCACCCAAGATAAGTGTTATCACTAAGGCTGGAAAAGCTAAGTCTTTGATCCTCATCGCCCGTCCTATGTTTAAATGGTTCTTGTGTACAATTCTGCTGGCCCTGACAAAATGCTAAACTACAGCCAGTCTACCACATAGACTAGGATTTGTCATATCCAGTAGAAGCATGCCTTTACTTCTTATACGAATCTACTGCCTAGTACGCAATGATCCAACCCCTAAAGATTCCTTGAGGGATGGAGACCATTCTGGCACTCTTACGTCAAAACCCCTAAGAAGCATCCGGATCTTTCCGCTAGCTGTGTCAACCACCATCAGTCCAGTCCCCCAATCTCTTGTGCCTACAAAAACCAAATGTCTCGCGTCTGGTGCCCAGCTCGGATCTTCATTATTTCCCTCTCTGGTCAATTGCCTCAATCGTCGGCCACTATCCGCAATCTGTGCTACCAAAATCTGGTATCGGCCCCTGCGGGCAACTCGGCCATGGAAAGCCAAATAATCTCCCGATGGCGACCAGTCGGGAGACGTATAATATCCCTCACGGCCATGAATATATGGAGAAACCAAGTCTGCCTCTCCACCACTCGCAGGCATCACAAAAATCTGTGGGTAGGGTGTCCCCAAACGATTGGAGTTGAACGCCATAAATTCCCCGTCTGGTGAATAGGTAGGGGAAAGATCATCCCAACGTCCGCCACTGATATGCACCAGACAGCAGTCTCTTAACCAATTGTAACGAAAAATCCCACTCCTGTTCCCTCCTGTTACTGAGAAAGCAATCTCTCGACCATTCGGGTTGTAGACAGGAGTGATATAGTCCCCTTGTCTCTCAGAAGGAAGAGCTCTCTCTTCGCCACTTTTCACATCCAATTCATAGATCCGAGGGAACCCAGTACCCTTCCTAGAGGTGTAAGCAATCTTATCCCCATTAGGCGACCAGGTCGGCGACATCGTCAAGTCCCCATAAGAAGTAATTTGTCTGAAATTCTCCCCGTCAGAATCGATTGTATAAAGCTCTTGATTCCCATCTTCTGATCTGCGAGAAAAGGCAATACGGCTTGTAGCCATCCCTGGTTCTCCATAGATCCACTGGATTAATTGATCAGAGGCAGCATGGACGGACATTCGAAAATCACGATCTTCTCTAATCGGCAACAAAAACCGCCCCTGTTCATGAATCGCGCCGTATACGATGTCATGTAGTTCCAAAGTCAAAATGAAACCCACACTTCCAGTTGCTTGTCTCTGTACCGATCCAGAAAGCAACCAAACAGCACCTAACTGATCCCACAATTGATAATCTATGCCTTCGCCAACTAATCCTAAGGGAATAGAGTCCATGACTTCAAATCGATCACTATAGCGCAGATCATTGGCAATAATCGTCTCAATTTCTCGAGCTATCTCACCCGCATCGCTCTCACCGCTGAATGGATGTACTGCCAACGCTGGGTAGAATTCGGATTCATAGAGAAGACCTAAGGTTACACCCGGAATTGAATCCTGGACTTGTGCATCCAAATTAACGACCTCTTGAAAGCATCCATACATTGTCATGATCAACAATACTTTCATCGTAGCGACTTTGGACGACAACGATTTCATGTCTCGTTCCTTTTATCCACGAGCCCTTCTTGGCTTCCTGGTTTTTTATCAAATTTGAAGACAACTTGCAGTTGCTCATCTTGCATAGTCTCAGGCAGTGGGCCAAGGCGATCTCCGTTTCCTGCACATTCCGCAGCCCCCATTGCTTCAATGTCGAATGGGATATTCCTGGAGGATTCACGAACATCAACATCGGACACGGACCCATCTCGATTTACTACGAAGTAGATACTAGCTGCCAGCTCTTCCTCTCCTCGCCACCTAAAACAACGCTGTATTTGACGTATTATGTTGTTGTAGTACTCTGGATAATCACGTCTCAGGCCTTCCATTCGCACGTTAATATCCTCACCTGGATTATCTATTTCTGGATCAGCCTCCACGCCAGTGATAGGCAGAGGAGGTTCGACAGATTCTTCCTCTAAATTCAACTCCTCTTCGACGGGATCCCCTTCAAGAGGAGTCTCCTCCTCAGTCACTACCACTTCCTCAACCTCCTCTGACAATGACAACTCTTGTGGGGTTTCAATTGTAAGGTCTTCTGGCGGCACCAAACTCTGCTCTCCCAATTCAGCAGCAGGAGGAGAAATTAATTCTATCTCAAATACCACGAAGTTAGGCACTGTGACTTGTGCCACAGATGACCACCAGGCAAACAAGATGACCGTGATATGGATACTGACAGACTTCAGAACTGGCCCCCTCCCAATCGATCTTCTGCTCACCTTACACCACTTGCTTTTGTCGGGTACTGATTGGCTAACATCTTCAATTGACAGGACGCTGTTCAGCCACCACGGAAAACGAGACTCCACTGGCAGCCACGGTTGCCATTATATCTACACCTGAACCCCAAGTTGCTAATGAGTCCCCTTTAATCCAGACCTTATCCACATTCCCAGCTGATACCAATTGATTGAAAGATTGGCTGAATTCAGCCCGGTCAACAGCAGTTTCAGCAAGATAAATAATCCCTCCTCTGTCAACTGTGACAATTAGCGTTCTGTCATCCGCGGTCAGCGACGAAACTTCGGTCTCTGGAACCTCCACTTCGATGCCACCTTGTAGTATCGGTGCAGTGATAATAAAGATTATCAGGAGAGTAAAGGCGACGTCTACCAAACTGGTGACATTAATATCAGCCATGGGTGCCAATCCATCCTGCCCAGTATTGCGTGATCCTATCATCTCAGACCCGCCATCAGACTCGTCCTTCACGAGCTAAAGCTCCAATAAATTCGCTTGAAAAACCTTCAAGCGCACCGCTTAGGAGACTTAGCTTGGAAACAAAGTGATTGTAAGCAATAACTGCAGGGATCGCGACGGCCAAACCCATTACAGTAGTGACCAAGGCCTCAGCAACTCCAGGTGCCACAGCGTCTATGTTCGACGAACCAGACGCTGCTATTCCCAAAAAAGTGTTAGTGATTCCTAAAACCGTTCCCATCAAGCCCATTAGAGGAGCTACAGACCCTATAACGGCCAACCAAGTCAATCCCTGGGCTAACTCATCTCGCTCAACTGCCTCTTCCTTTTCTAGAACCAATTTTAAAGCCTGGAGTTGGGTGATAGACATCCCGGAACCTAAAGATTCATTGAGATCCTTACCGAAGCTTTGTGGATGCAGGTCTCTGAAAAAGGTAATCCCCTGCCTAAACACCCTGCCATAGGGGGAATCGGGTAACAACATTATAGATTCGTATGCATCCTTGAGATCTACGGACTGCTCAATTTTTTCTAAAAACAGGTCCTCTGCCTTCCGAACTTCACTAAATTGCCTCTGTTTCCAAAAAATCAGAACCCATGAGGCTATAGAAGCGAACGACAGAATTAGGAGGACTATTTTAGTTGGCAAGGTCCCTCCAAAAATCATATCCCAACCGCTTTGAGGAGTGTTCGCTTGAGCTAGGATTGCTAGAAAATCCATCTAAACCCCGTTGTTTTTAATTGTAGTAAACCACAAGTGGCCATCAGGAAGCCCTACTATTAAGATGGGAGAATTATACTCGACAACCGGCCCAGAGATCCTACTAGAATCAATGTTCATATCCCGCACCATTAAAATATTCTACTTCGTGACACGGGCAATCTCTATCAGTCAGAGTGTCCCAGTCCCAAATCACTTTCTGAATCTTCAGCATTTTCTGAACCCAGGTCTTGAATGTCATGTAAATACCTCACAGTTTCCAAAAACTCCTCTCCTTTTCCATTCCCAACACCCTTCTTTAGTCGCGACATAGGCTCATGTAACAACTTGTTTATAAGCCTTTTGGAAAACCCACTAACCATTTCCCTCTCATCTTCTGGAAGGTTCGGAAGTTTTTGCCATAGCCATTCCAACTGATTTCTTCTTTCCTGATCCCAGCTCTCCCTGAGATCTTTAATCACTGGCACAACTTCCAAGGTTCGATTCCAATCTAAAAAAGAGGATACAGATTCATCGATAATATCGTGGGCGACAGGAATTGAAGCTTTCCTATTCAAAAGGTTGTCATCTACTATTTCTTTCAGATCATCTACATTGTAGAGAAACACGTTAGGCTCTCCACCCACTTCCGCCTCAATATCTCGTGGTATGGCAAGATCAAGGATCAGCAGGGGTTTTTCCCTGAAGCCCCCCAAGGCATCGCGAAAACCTTCTAGGGTGACCAAGGTATAGGGAGCAGAAGTCGAGGCAACGAGAATATCCGCCTCTTTCAAACTAAAGGACATTTCCGTAAAATGGACTGCGCGCCCAGAAAAACGACTGGCTAACTTCTGGGCATGGCCTAAACAACGGTTGGAAACAAGTAGTTCTGATATTCCATTCCGCTCCATTGATTCTACTACCAGTTCAGCGGTATTTCCAGCTCCTAAAATCATGACGGTACGATTCTCAAGTCCACCAAATATTTTTCTCGCTAGGCCTACTGCAACGGATGCAACACTCGCTGCCCCCTTACCTACTGGAGTCTCTGAGCGGACCCTTCCTCCTACCGCAAGGGCAGATTGGAAAAGTCTATTCAGGATTGGTCCGACCAAAGGTCGATCCGCAGATGACTTTCTAATCCAATCATATGTTTCTTTAACTTGGCCCTGAATCTCAGCTTCACCGAATACCAATGATTCTAAACCTGCCGTAACTTTATAAAGATGTTCTGCAGCTTGTAGACCAGAATAATGATAGAGATATTGATCTGTCCCGCCGACCAGATCGCCCGCCTTCCGTTTCAAGGCAGAAACAGCGGAATCTAATAAATCGAAATCTGATCCAGGACACATATAAAGCTCAGTTCTGTGACAAGTAGACAGTATCACACCTTCAGTCATACCTGAATAATCGCGCAGTGATTCCAGGAGTGCTAATGCCTCCACATTAGTAAAGGAGAAACGCTCTCTGACACCTACAGGTGCTGTCTTATGGCTGACGCCCACCACCGCTACTGGAATCACAGAAAAAATCCTCTCGTCGATACGAAAATGCGCAAGGCGATATAAGACATTACAATTAACGCAAACCCTAAAACACTCGCCCAAGCCCCTCTTTGAGGTTTCATACGGCTCAAACTTCGAGTCAACAAAACCCCAAAAAATACAAACCAAGTCATAATTGACCACATCACCTTAGGATTCAATTGATCTAAAGACTGTCTAAAGCTTATAGTCCAAAACCAACCCAGAACCAAGGCCAGGGTAAACGTTACAAAACCAGTGACCAGCCCGACTCGACTGATGCGATCCAATGTCGCCAACGGTGGAGTGAACTGGAACAACCGGCCCATCCTCTTATTGTTCAATTCGCCAAGTTGAATGACATAGAGTGAACTGGCTGCAAACGATAATGTCATCCCTCCAAAACCGACAAAGGCCATCATAACATGCAGTGAGAACCAAGCTCCCTGAAAATCCATGACTTCAAACGATGGTTCTACACCTAGAACTACAGCTACCGTCTCAAGGAAAATCATGACAGGAATAACGACAATCCCTACCCTGCGACCTTCTCCAAAAACAATTGTACCGAGGAGTGCTAACCCTATGACCAAAGCTAGACTAGAAAGAGATGGGCCAATCCCAGTCAAGGGCAGTTGATGGTACGAAGAAGTGAAAACGATCAGGGCGTATACATGTATCAACACGCCAAGAGAAGCTAAACCAAAAGCGACAGAAGGATCCGAACCCCTGCCCCCTTTAACCAGGGATCGGAGCCAGACGACCAAAGATCCTATGTACAAAATCAGTGAAACTAAATGAGCTAAATGAGCCAAATAAACCTCAGTACTCTGCATGTGTAGGTTCGGACCTGTCTATTCTCACCATGTCGTGAGATATCCTTCCATACTTGCGAATGCATCCCTTGACTACCAAACAACCAAAATCTTCCAAAGCTGGACCCATGAATCTATCTCTAAATAGAAGAAAAACAATAATTTTGACCGATAGGGGACTCAATCCAACCCTACTCTAATACTTTACGCATGATCAGGGCATCTTCTGGCGGTTCTCTATAGTAATTCTTTCGTATTCCTAGAAGATGAAAGTTAAAACGTTCATATAGTGAGATTGCATCTTGGTTGGAACTCCGAACTTCTAGGAAAACACTCTTGACGTCGAGACTAGTTGCCATATCGAGTGCTTTTGATAACAGAGCGGAACCTACACCTCGGTTTCTTCCCCCCTCCCTAACCGCGATATTGGTCAATTCTGCTTCCTCCATCATGCGCCAGAGAACAGCATACCCCATCAAATGCTCATCTTGTAATGCCACCCAAAGCTCAACATTGGGATCCATCAACAATTTATGGAAAGTTTTTAAGGGCCACGATGTACTGAAGGATTTCTGCTCAATCAACACCACATCTTCAAGATCTCCAGATTCCATCCGACGCACTCGCAAGTACTCTTCAGGAAAATCAGTGTTTATTTCAGGAATTTCACTCTCCTTTTAACAACACTCCCCCGAGAAAATTTTGCCATCTGAATATCTTCTTACTAATCCATAATCAAGTGGAACATAGTCGCAAATCAGCCATGCAGACATTCAATCAGCACCTATGTCTCTCCTGAGTCTCTCTGCGGACGATATTCTCAGATATTGAGGTTCCCATACGGAGATATTTTCGACCCTAAACTTTTGCTCCGAATCCATGACTGTCTTACATATAGCTTCTGCAGTTGGCATTCCAATAGTCTGGCTAACCACCTGAAAGCCAGCAGCAGAGATTTGATCGAAATGTCGCTGAGCACCATCTCCCATAAAAATTGTTGCAGATTCACAAGCGAGTAGAATACTCTCAATAGTTGTTGAATGTGGTGCTATAATGGTCTCCATTCCCCCAGAATGTTTTGAACGGTAACAAGCGGCATAGACTCGATTTTCTCTAGCATCGAAAAGAACGCACCTAGGAGAGTAACGCTCACCCATAAGAACCTGGTCTCTGGACTTTGTCCGCTCACCTGAGCCGACATGTATGGAATCCAGATGCACATCAATGGAGGCTGCACCTGCCCTGAGGGATGAAACAGCCCATAGCGGAGCCTCGAGCGAATGACATAGTCCTTTTGCCGTTGCTGCCGCCACCCTGACTCCAGTAAATGATCCTGGCCCTGCACCTACCAAAATCCCTTGTATGTCACCAATGACTAACCCTTGTTTATCAATGACCTCTTTAATCTTCGATAATAGATCTGCAGAGTGTCTACCTCGCCCAGAAAAAAAAATGGGATCCAGGACTGTTCTATCCCGACAAATACAAACTGATCCTGACTCGGTAGAAGTATCAAAAGCCAGCCAGGTATCAATTTGAGACACTGGCAGTATTCGTCTCTCCATCAGGTTGCTGAACTCGGAAGATCAGGGATCGATGCTGGATCTCCATGCTTCTCCACCAAAACAGTGCGCACTAATTCATCGTTATCGACAAATCCCAATCGTATCTCCCATCTGTCTCTAGGAAGAAAGGATTCCGCCCTCTCTGGCCACTCGATTATCACTATTTGATCATCAGATCCAAGATCCTCCCAGCCTAATTCCCAAAGATCTTTCGGATCACTCAATCTATACAAATCTACATGGACAACTTGATGTCCTCTGAACGAAGGATAGGTGATCAAAAGGTTGAAAGTAGGAGATGTTACTGGGCCTTTCACTCCCACTCCCTGGGCTATGGAACGTGCTAAGACAGATTTTCCAGCCCCCAAAGGACCTCTAAGAAGGAGAAATACAGGAGGTTCTATAAGTTCGCCGACTCCGATCCCCCATTCAACCAACTCATTCTCCCTGACTAACGTCATTTAGAAACCTTCAGTTCAAAAATTTTATCCCTAAGCAGGGCTGCCCTCTCAAAATCCATCACAGCTACCGCCTCAGTCATCTCTTTATCAAGTACCTTGACGTATGCTTCTTTATTTATCTGTCCAGCGTAGTCCGATTTTTCGGGCAACGAATCCATCCGATCATCACCAGCATCCGCAACACGTGTAGACAATTGGATCTCTTCAATACTCTTACTAATCGTTTTAGGAATTATCCCATGTTTTTCGTTGTAAGAGATTTGTATCTCTCTACGACGGCTAGTCTCCCTGATACAAACAGCCATCGATTTCGTAACTTTATCTGCATATAAAATAGCCTTGCCATTGGCATTGCGAGCAGTACGTCCAATCGTTTGAATAAGAGACCGACTATCCCTTAGGAATCCTTCTTTGTCAGCATCTAGAATGGCCACGAGAGAAACCTCTGGAAGATCCAGCCCTTCCCTCAACAAATTTATTCCTACCAGAACATCGATCTGTCCCAAGCGAAGGTTTCTTAGGATTTTCATCCTTTCTATCGTGTCAATATCCGAATGCATATAGCTGACTTTCACTTCTAAAGACTGAAGGTATGTCGCTAAATCTTCTGCCATTCTCTTAGTCAGAGTAGTGACCAATACCCTCTCATTACTCTCCACACGGTTCCTGATTTCAAATAGAAGATCGTCTACTTGTCCATCGACTGGTCGCACCTCTACAACTGGATCCAGAAGACCTGTTGGTCTTATAATTTGTTCCACGACGATGCCACCTGACTGTTCTAGCTCCCAATCACCTGGAGTAGCTGAAACGAAAATAGCTCGCGGAATCATCGACCTCCATTCTTCAAATGCTAGTGGCCTATTGTCCAGAGCACTGGGAAGACGAAAACCATGTTCTACAAGGGTTTGTTTACGTGACCGATCTCCTTTAGACATACCATGTATTTGTGGCACTGACACGTGCGACTCATCAACGACCAATAGAAAATCTTCTGGGAAATAATCCATCAAACATGATGGCCTTTCACCTGTTTGTCGTCCACTCATATAAAGCGAATAGTTTTCAATTCCAGGACAGGTTCCTATCTCCAACATCATCTCTAAATCAAAATTAGTTCGACTCTCTAACCGTTGTGCTTCCAAAAATCTTCCAGATTCCTTAAAAATAGAAACCTGTTCATGCATCTCTTCTCTTATTTGGGGTGCTACCCTTTGTATTTTTTCTTTTGGTGTAACGTAATGGCTAGCAGGGTAGATAGAGCTTCTGTCCATCGAAGTGACAGAATATCCCGTTATAGGATCAAAACGAGTGATTTTATCAATCTGATCCCCCCAAAGTTCCACTCTAACAGCCTGCTCCTCATAAGCTGGAAAAATTTCTACCGTATCGCCACGAACCCTGAATGTTCCAGGGTCAAAATCCAGATCATTTCGTCTGTATAGTATAGCCACTAGAGCACTCAATATTTCTTTTCTTGGAAGCCGCTGTCCCACGTGGAGATGCAACATCTGTGATCGATAATCAAGAGGGTTCCCTAATCCATAAATGCAAGAAACAGAAGCGACCACTATGACATCTTCCCGTTCCATCAGAGAAGAAGTGGCACGCAGACGCAAACGTTCAATATCCTCATTAATACTGGAATCTTTTTGAATGTAGGTATCAGTTGAAGGAACGTAAGCCTCAGGTTGATAGTAGTCGTAATAGGAAATGAAATATTCAACAGCATTTGATGGAAAAAGAGTTTTCATCTCTCCGTACAGTTGAGCTGCCAAAGTTTTATTATGGGAAGCTACGAGCGTAGGGCGTCCATGATTAGCAATTACATTGGCTATCGAAAAAGTCTTCCCCGTACCCGTCGCACCCATCAGTGTCTGAACAGAATCACCTCGAACAAGACCTTCAGTAAGCTCCTTAATCGCTCTGATCTGATCACCTTTTGGATCGAATTCTGAAGAAATCTTAAACTGAGGCATCAGGTTCTTGTCATTTACTCCGAATGATCTGTGCTGATAAAATCCCGCCGTTTAACGCCAGAGATTCCTTCAACCAAGGTCATAGCATTCATAACCTTATCTAGGTGCGGAAGATCTTCTATACTCACCAGGAAATCACCTACTACCCCTACTTCAGATTCTCTTATCTCAGCTTGCGTGATATTTGTGGAAGTATCGGAAATAGCTTTCGCCATATCAGACAATAGCCCACGCCTATCTACACCTTCTATTTCAACGTTTACAAAAAACGTGTCGCCCTTTCCAGCAACCCATTCTATTTCTAAGCGTTTTTCATCAGAATAATTCAGCACATTCGGACAGGCCTTTCGATGCAAAAAGACTCCCTTCCCTGAACCAAAATATGCGACAACCTGATCTCCTGGTACCGGCTGGCAACATTCCGGATGCCGCACCAGACCACCCTCAAGACCCTTGATCTTAACTGCTTCCTTTACTCGACGGATGCGATCCACAAACCGTTCTAAAGCTTTAGGGGATCGACTGATGACCTTATAAGGATCCTCCCCAGGATACAGCGCCTTTATAACTCTTGAAGGTTCGATTTCACCGCCGCCCAGAGCCGCCAAGACTTCTTCAAAAGAATGATGTCCTAAGGCACGAGCTGCCTCTTTTCTTTTTTCCTGCTTAGGCTTGCTCCTCCTCGCCTTTTTGATTTCCCGGGCAAACAATTCTGTTCCAAATCTTAAATTGGACTCATATTCTTCCTTTCGAACCCAATCCCTAATCCCCCGACGGGCACGTGACGTCTTTACAAAGCTCAACCAGTCTCGACTCGGACCATGTTTTTTTTCTGTCAATATCTCTACGGTATCTCCATTAACCAATTTCTGAGAAAGTGGGCTTTTTCTACCATTTATCCTGGTTCCAGCACAGTGGTTACCAATTTCTGAATGAACCGAATAGGCGAAATCAATTGGTGTCGCTTCCACTGGAAGTTGCTTGACTTCACCCTTAGGAGTGAAGACAAAAATTTCCCCTCTAAATAAGTCCATACGGAGAAATTCCATGAACTCTTCTGGTTCATCAGCATCTTTTTGCCAGTCCAAAACTTGACGAAACCACTGTAGTGCTTCGTCAGCTTCATCGGTCTCTCCAAGCCCATCCCTTGACTCTAAACCAATCAAGCCTTCTTTGTAACGCCAGTGGGCAGCTATACCATTTTCAGCCTTTCGATGCATTTCGTGACTTCTGATCTGAATCTCAAACCTCCTTCCCGAAGGCCCTATAACCGTCGTATGCAACGACTGGTACATATTAGATTTCGGGGTGGCGATAAAATCATGGAATCGGTCTTGTACCGGTGTCCAGTTACTATGAATGATACCCAAGGCCGCGTAGCAATCTTCTACACTCTCGGTTAATACCCTCATAGCCATCAAATCAAAAATCTCTTCGTAAGGAAGATCACGACTCTCCATCTTCCGATAAATAGACCAGAGGTGCTTCGGTCTTCCAGTAAGATTGGCTTGAATACCCGCAGTCTGCAAAGCTTCGGCAAGTGGCTCCTGCATCTCTAAGACCTGTTGTTCTCTCTCATTTCGTCTCTGTCGAACTTTCTTTGTGAGGTCTTTATAGGCCTCAGGTTCGAGATGTTTAAAGGCAAGATCCTCTAGCTCCCAGCGAATTGCTGCCATGCCTAGGCGATGAGCTAGGGGAGCATAGATCTCCCTCGTTTCCAGAGCTATACGAGTTTGCTGTTGCTCTGTAAGTGCATTCAAAGTTCTCATGTTGTGCAAACGATCCGCTAATTTGACCAAGATGACACGAGCATCCTTGGCCATAGAAAGCAGCAATTTGCGATAATTTTCGACCTGTTTTTCAGTGTGCGAGTGAAACTCGACTCTACTGATCTTAGTAACTCCGTCAACTATAGTTGCAACCCCATTACCAAAGCGTTTATCGATCTCTTCCAAGTCGACAGAAGTGTCTTCAACTACGTCATGAACTAACCCAGAAATTATTGCATCAGTATCTAGACCTAGGCCCGCTAGTATCGTTGCTACTTCAACAGCGTGAGTAACAAATCTTTCTCCAGAGGCACGACGTTGACCAGAGTGTGCCTCGTCAGCTAAAGCATATGCTTCGCACACTGCTGAAAGGTCTAGACGATCGGCATTGTTTTCCACCACACGACCTAAATTACTTGGGATTTCCTTCATAAGCCCTTTCCGTGTAAGAGCATCCATCACAAAATGTGCCCTGAGTTGAGTCTATTAGGTGGTTTGAGGTCCAATCTTTCGCTGAACCCAAACTTGGGTTTATCCAGACCCAAAGTTTTAATTTTAGGGAGACACTCGCAAATCATTACTGGTCCCGCTCAGAACAATAGGACTCAAGCGGAGATAGTACAATCGTCCTTAGAGGTAAAGTTCAGCTGTTGTTATATCTTATGCCAGTCCTCTTCCATGACACTTCTTATATTTTTTCCCAGATCCACAAGAACAAGGATCATTCCTTCCTGGAGCTTTATCGGCAGTCACTGGGGTCCTGGCTGAGTCTTGGTTCCTGTTAGTGGAGAGTCTCTGAGGCTCGGGATTCATAAACTGACCACCTATAACACCAGAAGGTTCTTTACTGGAACGCCCCAATGCTCCAGGTGGTGACACATCGTCAAATTGACTATTCGGACCTCCGGAAGGTCCAGAATAGTTGAGACCCTTGGACTGGCCTGAAACCCTATTGTTAGGTTCACCTAACTGAGCCTTGAATGTTAAATTAGCAACAGTTTTCTTCAAGTCTCCCATTAGATCCACAAACATATCATAGGCCTCTTTCTTGTACTCGACCAAAGGATCTTTTTGGCCCCACCCTCTAAATCCAATAGAGGCCTTAAGGTGATCTAAATCGTACAGATGATCTTTCCACTTACTATCAATAATACTCAACATGATATAACTAGTGACGGCTTCGGCATGTGCTCCAAATCCCTCTATCTTGCGCTCAAACTGCAATCTTACAGCCTCTACTACAATGCTAGCAATTTCCGATGATTCTAATTGCTCCATGGAGTTCCAGCGATGATCTGGGATTAATGTAAAATAGTCCAAAGTCAGTCTATTTTTCAGTCCTTCAAGGTCCAGATCCTCACTGTAATCGTGGTCCAAGTACTCATCTAAAACATCCTCGACACTGTGCTCGATCATTTCCCACATTTCACCTTTAAGATCTTCTCCCCCCTCCAAGGCAAATAACCTGAGGTCGTAAACCACTTCACGTTGCTGATTCATCACATCATCATAATCAAGCAGACGTTTGCGAGCTTCGAAGTTATTTCCTTCCACTCGTCTTTGAGCGGTTTCAATAGATCTTGTCACCAAGGGATGAGAAATCACTTCACCCTCACTAGCGCCCATTTTATCCATCACGGACGCT
Organism: uncultured bacterium; assembly: GCA_963935005.1. Lineage (GTDB taxonomy): Bacteria > Gemmatimonadota > Gemmatimonadetes > Longimicrobiales > Gaopeijiaceae. The sequence goes on from CAWWAX010000005.1 coordinate 53,102, forward strand.
AACTTGTCCCCCACAAATAACCTCATTAGGTCATCTTCAACAGAAATAAAAAATCGGCTTGCGCCAGGATCTCCTTGGCGCCCCGAGCGTCCCCTGAGTTGCCTGTCTATACGCCTTGATTCGTGACGTTCGGAGCCCAGTATATGCAAACCTCCTACTTCAATCACATAATCATCGTTTTTCGTTTCTAAGTCTACTTCTCGAGCGGGATCAACCGACGCCAAGTCTTCCAAATTCAAACTTCTACTCTTTGCCCAAGCTATAGTCCTAGGGTCTGTCACCCCTTCCCCAAGCTTAATGTCAGTTCCCCTTCCTGCCATATTCGTAGCTATCGTTACAGCTCCAGGTTTGCCGGCTTCCGCCACAATTTCCGACTCTTTTTTATGCTGTTTAGCGTTCAGGACATTGTGTGCAATACCACGGCGTTTAATCATTCGAGAAAGAGTCTCAGAAATTTCGACATTGGTCGTCCCCACTAAAACTGGAAGCTCCATCTTATTTAGGCGCTCAATCTCATCTATAAGAGCTTGATATTTCTCTCGTTTGGTCCTGAAGATTAAGTCTTCCCCATCTTCACGAACTATGGGCTGGTTCGTTGGAATAACGAAAACATCAAGCTTATATATCTCATGGAACTCAGACTCTTCAGTCTCAGCGGTACCAGTCATCCCAGCCAGTTTATCATACATACGGAAATAATTCTGGATAGTAATCGTAGCGAGAGTTTGGGTTTCTCCTTTTATTTCTACTCCTTCCTTGGCTTCAACGGCCTGATGCAATCCGTCACTCCATCGACGGCCAGACATTTGACGGCCAGTAAATTCATCAACAATCACGACATTTCCATCTTCCCCAATAATGTACTTTTCATCCTTTTGAAAAAGTGTATAAGCTTTTAAAAGTTGATGGATTACATGCATCTTTTCACTTTTAGAAGCGTAGTCTGCTTCCACCCCCAAAATCAGTTCTCTTTTTTGATCAACCGACAAAGTATCATCGTCCTCTAGTCCTCCCAGCATCTCAGAAATATCTGGAATTACAAAAGCTTCTGGATCTCCAGGAGAAAGCTCGTCCAAACCAGCGTCGGACAAGTGTACGTTTTGTCCTTTCTCGTCCATGGCAAAAAAGAGTAACTCATCTATTTCATATAGCCTCTTTTCTCTCATGTAGTCTGCTTCAACCTTTAATACTAGTTTTTGAATCCCAGGATCCTCTGAAAAAATCTTTATAAGCCTCTTGTTGCGAGGACCTCCTCTCCTCGCAGCTAGTAATTTTTCCCCAGCAGAAAAGTCATCACCTTGTTCCAGGTCTTTTTCACCATCAGCTATCAATTGATTTACCAAGCGAGTCTGTTTTTGATAAAGGCCCCCCACCAGTCTGTTGTATTTTTTAAAAGGAGTTGCTGTGTCTTTACCCACCGGACCACTAATGATGAGTGGTGTTCGAGCCTCATCTATAAGAATAGAATCCACTTCGTCAATTATTGAATACCAATGCCTAGGCTGGACTCTCTGGTCTAGGGAATGGACCATATTGTCGCGGAGATAATCGAACCCAAATTCATTATTAGTCCCATAAGTAATGTCGGCACGATATGCTGAAACTCGTCCAGGTGAGTGTGGTTCATACCTGTCAATGCAATCGACAGTAAGATCCAAATAATTATATACGACCCCCATCCATTCCGAGTCTCTTTGAGCTAAGTAAGGATTCACCGTAACGAGATGTGCTCCTCTGCCAACAAGAGCATTTAAGTAAAGTGGCATTGTGGCGACTAAGGTTTTTCCTTCTCCAGTTGCCATTTCCGCCGCCTTGCCACGGTGTAGTGCGATACCCCCAATCAATTGAACGTCATATGGGATCATATCCCATATCTGTTTCTGACCGCTAACAACAACCTCGGTACCAATCAGTCGACGGCAGGCTTCTTTAACAGTAGCAAAAGCTTCAGGTAAAATATCGTTTAATATTTCCTGGGTAATCGCCAACAATGTTTCATCACATTCGGCTATCTCTTCCTGCAACTGCTGCCGTCTCTCAGGTTCTTCCGCATTCCTTTTTTCATTCTGTAATCGATCAATCTTTAAAGTAACATCGGAAGTGGCAGATTTAATCCTAGCCCGAAAATCCGAAGTTTTACCCTTGAATTCACTGTCTGAAAGGTTCTCGTACTCAGCATAGAACTGATTGATCTCATCTACCAAGGGCTGGAGGTTTTTAGCTTCTCGAAGATGTTGGGAACCAAGAATCCTCTTTGCTACTCTATTAAGAATACTCAAGAGATGATTTTCCTTTCAAGAAAGTTAGTCTGCGCTAAAACCATAATTTTACAAATCCAGCTATATAGTGAAATTATTGCAAGGTGATCAATTATCCCAGTGTACAAAAAAATTATCTTCTACTCGACTGCTCTTCGCAAATCAACACCTACGTTTGATATAAACCTTCTTCTTCGATTATTTCCCCCACAGACTCTGAAACAAGATGTCTATATGGCAGATCTTGTTGAATTTTTTTTCGAATTTCCGACGAGGATACGTCAACCTGTCCAAGGGGTGCGAGCATCCAATCAACGTCCACACTAGAAGATAAGCATTCATCAATATCAATATCACCTCGACGCTGTAGAACACAGATTTCAGCAAGACCAACCAAGCTTTCAACCTCCCTCCATTCGTGCAGGCTGCGAAACTGGTCTGACCCCATGATCAAAAGAAGATCTTTCTCGGGATAAATCTGCTTCAGTGCTCTCAAAGTGTCGACTGTATAAGAGTGTCCACCTCGAAGAATTTCGATGTCACTAACCTCTTGACCAGTCATTCCCTTAATCGCAGCGCTGACCATTCTCAATCGAATATTGGCGGGTGTGATCCCACAATCAGATTTGTGAGGTGGTGTGGCTGCCGGGACCCACAACACTCTCTCTAACCGACCAAAGTCAAGTAAGAACTGTGCTATTCGGGTATGGGCCATATGGGGAGGGTCAAATGTACCCCCGAAGACTCCTATTCGACTGCGATTCGTACTATTTTCCCCCATTTTCTAGCATCTGTGCAGGTTCGGATTCAGGATAAGAACCAAACAGAAGCTCCCTGGTAGTTTCAGCGTCTCGCACATAACCAATCATCTCAAAAGCCTCGATCATTTGGTAAAGAGCCCAAGGAGCCCATTTGCTATCAGGAAAGCTCTCCACAACTTCTTCGTAATAGAGGAGTGAAGAGTCTATCAAACCTCTCTTTAGATAGTGTGACGCCGTGTTGTAATCGCGTTCTGCCAGCTTATCAAGCATTTCATCAGAAAATTCCGATGCTCGTAATCCTATGACCGTTCCTGCAAATTGTGCAGCTACCTGACCACAATTAATTTGAGCTTGCCTAGTAAATGTTTGATCGCGCTGCGGAATCGGAGACATTCCTGCCAGAGATCTGCAAACCCCAAGTGCAGCATGAACGCTAGTCGTATCTGTCGGCCACCTATCAATGACTCTCTGGAATTCCGTCCGTGCTGCTATAAAACGGCCTCCTCCAAAATGGGATTCTGCTAACTGTAATCCCGCTTCAGGCAACCGATCAAAACCAGTCGAGAGAAGGACTTCCTCAAAAGCTTTTGTAGCCTCAGTCCAATTTTCTTGGTCTAGAGCTCCAACTCCTAAACTATACACTTCCTCGACACTCAGTCCTGGAAAAGGCAGGCCACCACCGCATGCTGACAATGATGGGCCTGCAATGACTGCAAGCGTATACCCGATTTTGCTCAGAACTGATTTCATAACGTTAGTTAAACATTCCTTTCTAAAATCCTTGTGTTCTATTCGATTGCTCATCTAACAACCCGTACTTCTTTCCCCATCCGAAGATCCAACGAAGCGAAGCTCGTCATACCACCAGCGTGCTCTAGACACCAACGGACTCGTACCCGTTTGGTCGGCACGAGAAACTTCTAGGAAAGCTCGCATCGCCTCTTCACATCTATTTAAATCAAACAAAATTTCACCGATTTCAAAGTAGGCAAGGCTCTGTAAACTACGTGGTTCGCCGATTACCACTGCGCGCTCAAGATGAACCAGAGCTTCTTCATCTGCATCCAGAGATCGCAACTCTCTCGCGAGGTCAATCGAACAGTTTCCTATCTTCCAGTCTACCTCACCTCTACTCCAACTAGAAATCATCGCCCTATACTGCTCATAATGTAGCAAAGCTCTTCTGCAGTCACCCACCTCATCGTAAGCAGAGGCTGCCTCAAAAATTACTTCTGGGATGGTATCCTCTTGCCTCTCTGAGATAGCGGACTGATAGTAAGACAGAGCAGTCGCATATTCTCCGCTGTTGAAGTAATGGCGAGCTAAGGGAAGTGCCATTCCATCCACTGTAATTCCAGGACGAAAAGTTTTTGCAATTTCCATAGCAGAAGCCAGACCAAACAAGTCGGACCGATTCATAGCCTCCTGTGCTAATTGTACTAGATCGGAAACGGCTTGATCGATTAGATCTGAGTCGAATTTGACTGCCTGCAGGTAAGAATCTCCAGCTTCGTCGATGTTGCCCATAAGAGCATGAGTGTGAGCCACACGAACCAGAGCTAAAGGATCTTCTGATCCGCCTCTCTGCACGGCCATCCTGTACTCGGCAAGAGCTGCTGGTAGATCTCCTCTCACAATTGCCTCGTCGCCTCGAATCAGAAAGGATTCATCCGCTACTGTAGAGAAACACCCTCCAAATACCCACAACAAGCCTACCAGGCTCACCAAAACCTTATATCGATGCCTAAACACACCAACACTGTAATCTGTTTGCTGAATTCTTCTAGAAAATATCACAGGCCGTTCCCGTACTAACGTACTGACAAGCAAACAAAGTCGCCTAAGCTAGCTGTCTTCCCCTTGTTGTTTATCCTAATGAATACAGCACTAACATTCTATAGGTCCCTCTTGACCCAAAATCCCCCAACTCATCGGATCCCACACGCTTAGATTTACAACAAGGCGATAAAAATTCATATTAGCTCTATATGCGATCCTCTTAGATACTTCCAATCACAAACGAAGTTGTTCTAACAAAATACTGGTTCTAAATGAGAAACCTGAAGAAGATATCGGATCAATTGTTCGGAACAGTTTTGACCAACTCTCATATCATACTCTGGTGTCTCGTCATCACCGCATCAATTCCAAGAATATCTTTAGCCCAAGAACAAGTTCTGCAATACGGCAGCCTGCAGACTTGGGAGGAGAACCTTTGGCTATTCTTTTTAGACCGAAACGATTCATTTCAAGGAAGACTCAGCGAGAAAGGTATCCTCAAGAGATTCACTCCCCTCGTCGATAGCAAATACCAACTCGACGTCCTAGGATCACAATTTAATCCACTGGAAGATTCGCGCTGGAACGAGACGGCCAATGGGGTCCGGTGGAGGGGGACTAGCGCCACCACCCTTCTACTGACGTCTTTTGCAGAATTTAAAACATCTGTTGCTCTAGGTGGACCATGGACGATGAATGCACTTTTCAATCAAACCACAGATCGAGGATTTGAGGGCGGTGCTATCAGGCTCCAAGTCGCACGAACGTTAGGTCAATCTGCGAAGATATTCAGTGGCATTCATCTAGATCCACATAAGGCTGGAGGTGATTTCTGGATTGGAGCTGAATGGAACAAAGGGCCGAATCGAGTCACCAGTCAATTCACCATTTTAGACCCTTTAAATAATTTCCTCCATGTCACACTAGATGCCTCACTCCATCCCCACGGTGATACAACCGTTGTTTATACTCAACAACCTGTGGCTGTAAGATTAGCAGATCACTTGAATCTCCACGAAAATCTCCGTATCGAAGCTTATGCAATGTTAATGCCAACGGCCCTGCTGGACAGTTCAAGCAAAAAGGAAGAGTATGGGGGATTTACTCTGGGAGAATCCGCAACATATTTAGGTGGACTTATCGAATGGACCCCTACTAAACGACTTTTGTTGGCTGGATCTATT
>CAWWAX010000006.1:0-40724 GCA_963935005.1 uncultured bacterium
GGGAGCTCTTCTGGGCTAATCGAAAGAAATTTTGAAATAGTCTTAATCATTATATCAAGAATAAAACCAGACCCACTAGCATGTAAACAGGTCAAATTCTACGGGCAATAACAATAAAGGGTTTACCAGTGTAGCTCGCTCGCCTAAATTTTACTGTCGGACGTTGGAGACAAGAGGGTCTCCAGTGGGTTTTTGTCTAAGACGAGAGAGAGCACGTGCCAGAAAAGACGTTTGACCTACTTGTGGTAGGAGGAGGGCCAGCAGGATACGTTGCAGCCATCAGGGGCTCCCAGTTAGGAATGCGAGTTGCTTGTATCGAAGAGGAAAAATTAGGAGGAGTCTGCTTGAACGTAGGATGCATTCCAACAAAAGCTCTGTTGAGTAGCGCTCTGTTAGTGAACGAATGTCAATCGGCGGCATCCCACGGAATCAGCTTTGACAATTTTAGTAGCGATCTAAGTCCCGCACAAAGGCGCAGCAGAGCTATAGCGGAAAAATTGGCTAACGGCGTATCACATCTTTTTAAGAAAAATAAAATTACACATATCACAGGAAGAGGAAGGTTGTCAGGAGACGGTTCTGTTGAGGTGACTTCAGGAGACGGTGAAAAAGAGACCTACGCTGCTGCCCATGTTTTGTTGGCAACCGGGTCAAGGCCGAGGGATATTCCAGTTCTACCAATCGATGAAAGTACTATTTGGTCTTCTACAGGAGCGCTGTTTCAGGAGACAGCCCCAGCTTCACTGGCTGTTGTAGGCGCAGGTGCTGTGGGAATGGAGTTTGCCGATATTTATAATGCATACGGGTCAAAAGTAACGGTCATAGAGGCTTTGGAACGGATCCTGCCGATCGAGGACGCCGATTCTTCAGCGGCTCTGCAAAGAAGCTTCAAGAAGAGAGGGGTTGAAATTCATACAGGAGCTACCGTTAAGGAGGCCACAATAGGAGAGGCTACTGTTAGGCTGGTGTTTGAAGACAAAGATGGTAGGTCCCAGGAGCTGGAGGTAGAAAGAGTATTGTCGGCCGTCGGGAGAGTTCCAAACACGGAAGGGTTAGGCCTTAAAGAGGTGGGCGTTGAGGTTGACGAGAGAGGCTTCGTGGTTGTAGACCACCACATGAGATCCAGCGTTCCAGGCGTCTACGCAGTAGGAGACTGTGCTGGAAATCAGCTTCTAGCTCACAAAGCGATGCATGAAGGAGTTGTATGTGTGGAGGCGATCGCGGGCGAGGCGCATGGCTCTGTTGACTATGCTAATGTTCCCAATTGTACTTATTGTAACCCAGAGGTGGCTTCTGTGGGGCTGACAGAAGTGCAGGCCAAAGAACAGGGGTTCGACGTTGAGGTAGGAAAGTTTCCTTGGATTGGAAACGGCAGGGCCTTGGCAGGGGGGCACACCGAAGGGTTTGTAAAAGTGATAAGAGACAAAGAGTACTCAGAAATTTTGGGAGCTCATATCGTTGGCCCCCATGCGACAGAGTTGATTGCTGAGTTTGTGGTAGGCCGTCACCTAGAGGCAACAGTGGAAGAAATGGACAAGGCCATGCATCCACATCCTACTTTGTCTGAAGCGGTTGCAGAGGCCGCCTTGGGGGCGCTGGGCCGTACGATCCATCTATAGCGGAGACGTGTTCGGGCCAGGCCTTAAAGAAGCATTGAACCCCGAACGCTGTTTTAAGGGTGTTTAGTCTATGCCCATCGGCAGATCGACGTTCCGCATCCTCAATATTCGCACGAGGGCTTCCCCAATTTTGTTATTAGGAGTAGAGGCTCCTGCAGTCATCCCGAGCTTGAAAGGCCCTCTAGGCAGCCAGTCTTTTTGAAGCACTTCCTTGGTGTCGGCTCCAACGTCGGGTTTGTGTCGTATGGTAGAAGCGTCTAAGTCTATGCAGCTTGCATCTTCTATATGATAAGTTCTAGTGAACTGTCTGCAGAGATGAGCTAAGTGGTCGGTATTCGATGAGTTATAGCCCCCTATGACGACCATCACCTCTGGCGGTCCTTCTTCCATTAAGTCGTGTATAGCATCTTGTCTTTCTTGGGTAGCAGAACAGATGGTGCCGAAAGAGCGAAAATTTTCGTCGGCGTAAGCCTTGCCGAATCCCTCAGCCATGGCTTTCTCAACTTGGGATCCAATGGCTAGAGAGTCGCTGGCGAGCATGGTTGTTTGATTGGCCACCCCTATTTTCTTCAGGTCTTCTTCAGGATCAAACCCTTCGGTGGCTTTCTTAGCGAAATGCTGGGCGAACTCTGCCTTGGACATTGCTCCTGGCTTTTTTGTAATGTAGTCGCAAACAAGCTCTGTTTCCTGCATGTCTCTTACAATGATATATCGCCCGTCAGCATGTTTGCCGACCTGTGAGGCTGTAGCTCTAGATTCTTCATGATAGTGTTTGCCGTGAATCAAGGCTGTGAAGCCATCTCGAGCATAGCTTTCAACTCTTTTCCATACCAGCAATACAGATCCGCAAGTTGTATCGACCAGAATACATCCGATAGCCCTTAAGGTGTTGAGGTCGTGCAGTGTCACCCCGAAGGCTGGCAGAATGACAACATCTTCCTCGGTTAGTTCTGAAAAATCAAAAACTCCAGTGTTATTAGGCTGGAGGAAGTCCATGTCCATATCTCGCAAGCGTTGATTCACGTGGGGGTTGTGGATTATCTCTCCCACCAAACGGATTCTGCGCTCTGGAAACTTGTGTCGCGCTTCATAGGCATAGTCGATAGCTCTGTCGACTCCGTAACAAAACCCAAATTCCTGGGCTAGACATACCGTGATGTCACCTAAAACCTGCGTGTGGCCCGCTTCACGAATATTCTGTATCAGAGTTGAATGATACTCAGCGTCTATTACGGGTTGCACTTGGGATTTCAACCCAAATCCCTTTCGGAAATAATTGTTTGTCATTTGTCTCCGTATACCAGACAGTTTGGTTCCTGATGCCCCCTAGAGGATCACCACTAAGTTAGCTTAGCAGAGAAGAATCTAAAGGGTTTGTGTTCTGATGCACCAGCGCAGACGGCGTTTGAGCCCTTGAGGATGGCTGGGAAGATGATATGTTCGAGCCCATGAACTATTCAACAGGATTTCTAGAGAAACTCCTCGATGCACCAGGCCCTTCGGGGTTTGAACAAAGAGCGGCCGCAGCCTGGCGTCAAGAAGCAGAAACTTTTGCTGATGTCGTCAGGACGGATGTAGCAGGCAACACTTTTGCCAAAGTGAACCCAGAGGGCTCTCCCTGCGTTATGATGGCTGGGCATATCGACGAGATAGGGTTGCAGGTCACTCACGTTGACCAAGAAGGATTTTTGTATGTTTCGGGAATTGGCGGATGGGATTCGCAGGTTGTGGTAGGACAGAGGGTGCGGATATTAACCAGCAGCCAGGGAGATTTGGTCGGAGTTGTAGGGAAGAAACCAATTCATCTCCAGAAACCAGACCAACGGAAGAAGGTTTCTCAGTTGACCGACCTGTGGATTGATATAGGAGCTTCATCTCGGCAAGAGGTAGAGGACTCAGGCCTGAGAGTTGGCGACCCTATGGTTATAGATGTGCCAATGGTTTCTCTGAAAGGAGATCGTATCTCAAGCAGAGCTGTCGACGACAGGGTCGGGGCCTACGTTATACTGGAAGCTTTGAGAGCTATAGCTGACGCTTCGGCAGAGTCTTGTGCGGTAGCAGTGGCAACTGTGCAAGAAGAAATAGGAGGTGGCTCTGGGGGTGGTGCGCGAGCCAGCTCGTTTTCATTACAGCCAGACGTGGCCCTGGTAGTTGATGTGACTTTCAGCACGGACGTACCAGATGTTTCAAAAAAAGAACTGGGGAACCACAAGCTCGGTGGCGGACCAGTCCTTAGCAGGGGCTCTGCCGTTCATCCTGTTGTGTTTGATCGTTTGGTAGCAGCAGCAGAATCTGAAGGGATACCGTATACGATTCAGGCCGCCCCGAGGGCAACCCGGACAGATGCGGACTCCATCTATATGAACAGGGCTGGCGTCCCGACTGGGCTTGTTTCAATACCCAACAGATACATGCATTCGCCCAATGAAATGGTCAGCCTTGCTGACTTAACAAACACGGCCAAGCTGTTGGCGGCTTTCGTTCTGGGCCTTGGCAAAGACACGGACTTTACTCCACTTTGATACAGCATTTGAAGCGGTGGGCTTCAGGGAAAGTGTAAACAGCTTGACCTTAGGCGTTCTCTTGCCTACCCTTTGCCGTCCGTAAAACTATTGATTTTTGAGGCTGCTAAATCTTATCACGAGGCTAGCGTTGAATGTTTGATGTCAATGAGGTGGTTGGTGAATTACAGGGCTTAAAAGAGGAAGGCTATCTTTCCGACGCCCTGTTACGTCGTGCTGTCAGAAGTATTTTTGGCTCAGAAGAGCGTTTCGATTGGGTTGGAGTTTATCTGCTAAAGTCTGAAGAAGATCAGCTTTGGTTGCATAACTATTTAGGGGATCCGACAGCCCATGCGAAAATTTCAGTAGGGGAAGGCGTTTGTGGAATGGCGGTGGCCAATAACGAGAACATAAATGTTCCTGACGTCAGTACAAACCAAAACTACATCTCCTGTAGCCCAAAGGTTAAATCAGAAATGGTTGTTCTAATCCGAAGTCAAGGACAAATTTTTGGTCAAATTGATATTGATAGCCATCAAGCAGCAGCATTCACAGACGAGGACGTTGCAGCGATGGAAGAAGTCGCAGGCAAGCTAGCCGAACAGATGGCAGAAGAGCGGTCTTCTTAGCTTCTATTACCTTCGCGGTGGTCCTTGAAGTTCCCGTTATGTAGTGTGGCGCAGGCGGAAGGGGTGTTGCTTAGGTCATCTGAAAGTGCTCACAAGACTAAAAAACACTTGGCCGTCATTGTTTGAGCGTGCCCCTCGGGCCTGAGCCTCTGAGTCAAAGCTGTCTACAAATGAGAACTGGATAGCCATGCTTTGGCTTAGTTGGAGCGAGACGCTTTGCCGTGAACTGAGAGTGAAGTTGGCCAGCCTTTTTATTTCTGGTTCAACGGATAGGTCGCTTTCGATAGTGAGCCGTCCGTCCTGCAGGGTTTTTGAAAAGGCAAACCCTGCAGACCATTTTCCAACCACTTTTCTCTCAATCAGAAAGAGCTCTTCTTCAAGAGGTAGTGTTTTTTCTGCTAACAAAGCGAAGCTCCACTCTGTTTCCGTCCCCTGAAAATCCCCTTGATATTTGCCTCCTGCTCCGATGTTATAGCGGAGATCAATTTTTTTTTCATAAGCGGACTCGATTTTCCCCAAGAGAAATCCTTTGAAGGATGCGCCCGCTTCAAAATTAACGTCTGAAGTGATTTCCCAGGCCCGTTTATTCATGACTGTTTCACCCTGCTTGTTAGCCGATTCACCGTAAGCAAAAGCGAAGCGGCCAGCCAGGTCTAGGATTCCTTTGTCTGCTTCTCCAGAAAGGGCTGTGGTTACAGCGAACTGGCTGGTGTTGCCAAAAAAAGCGCTGGCACCGAGCTCTCCTTTTGCTTCCCAGTCGGGCGCCGAACTGATATCACTGGCAGACCCGGAAGGGTTTTCCTGTCCAGCTATTGGGCAGACTAAACTAAAAAGTAGCAGATGGTTAATGAAGGTAGTCCGCATCAGAAGTCTCTATTGCATAAATAAATGGGGTTTTTGGGCCAGTGCAGCATGGTGCATTTGAAATAGTGTTTAATCACATTCCTCATTTAGAAACCCCTTGCAAGCCTCACGTAACCTCTAGAGGTTATGATAAACCAAATGCTACGATAAGGAAAACATCAGCAACCTGAAGTGGGGGCATGGCTATTGAGCGACATAGACGAGCAGGTGGTAAAAGGACTAACCGTGCGGATAGACCGCTTACTTTGTGTTGGCTTTGGCGACTGCATAGAGCTAGCTGAGGATATATTTGAGCTTGACGAAGACGGCATAGCTGTCTTTAGGGCCGAACCCGCCTCAGGGGAGTTTGACCAAGAAGCCTTTCTGGAGGCGTGCCGTTCCTGTCCTGTTGATGCAATTGTGGTGTTGAACAGCGAGGGTGAGGAGTTAGCACCGTGATCCAGAAGGATTCAATCTTAGAGCGAACTAAAAGATGAGAAAAATACGCACCTATCAAGACGTGTCTCATGGCACCGGATCAGAACTTCTCGAACAAGTAATAGAACAACAAGAACGTCTTGCAGATCGTCTTTCTCAGGTTAAACGCCTTGTGGCTATAGCCAGCGGCAAAGGTGGGGTTGGCAAGAGCGCCATAACAGCAAATCTAGCGGCTGGACTAGCGAAGAGAGGCTTCAAGGTGGGAGCAACTGATGCTGACCTTAACGGCCCATCTTTGGGAAGAATGTTAAATGTCTCCGGTGCCACCCTAGGCGATTCGGCCGACGGGGTGGCACCAGCGAATAGCCCTACTGGTGTGAGGGTAATGTCTATGGAGCTACTTCAAAGCGAAGCTGATGCGCCCCTTAAGTGGAGAGAACCCTCCCTGGGTGGCTTTATCTGGCAAAGTAGCCTCGAGACAGGGGTGCTGAGAGAATTCCTGGGAGATGTTGCCTGGGGAGACCTCGACGTTCTTCTTATAGACGTTCCTCCAGGCACAGACAAAATTAAAAGGTTGTTGGAGTTGCTTCCAAGTCTCGACTTAATGCTCCTGGTGACCACTCCGTCTGAGACAACCCGTTTTGTGGTTGCAAAGTCTATTCGTTTGGCGCAGGAGGCAGGGATAGAAAACATCGGTCTGGTGGAGAACATGGAGTCACATGTTTGTGCCTCTTGTGGGCATGTTTCTAGGCTTTTCGGCACAGAAGCTACTGAGGAAGAGTCTCCCTATGGAGCAGTGTCCTTGTGGGGCAGCATTCCTTTTGACCCAAGGTTGGGAGCTTCCACAGACGAGGGTCACCCACTGATAAATGTAGACCCCGCGGCCGCAGCCAGCGTAGCTTTGCAGGCGCTTGTAGAGAGGGTTAGTGAACATATTAAAGGGGGTGTCCAATGAAATTTCTCTGTATTCCTTGTGACGCGGTAATGGATTTTGCAGAGCGCCAGATTCCAGGTGATGGTACGCTTGCAGCGGTCTTTGAGTGTGGCTCCTGTAATATGGAGGTAGCTATGTTAACGAATCCGATGGAAACCCAGTTAGTCTCGAGCATGGGCGTTAAGATAGGGGGCAGAGAAGTTCCTGCTCAGCCAATGGAGCTTTCTCGAACCTCTATGGAAGGAGGAAAGGAAGACGCTTTCGAGGCGACTGAAAGTGTTGCACCAGAGAACCAGGGCCATCCTTTAAGGGTAGCGTGGACATCTGAGGCCGTTGGAAGATTGGACAATGTTCCGAGTTTTGTTAGGGGGATGGTTAAGAGGATTTATACTGACTGGGCACAGCAAAACGGCGTCTCGGAAATGACTCCTGTAATCATGGACAGAGCTCGAACAGAGCTCGGCTTAGAGGATATGTAGCCTTTGTTTAAAATCGACTCTCTTTCTTATCAGTACCCGTCTGGGAGAAAAGGGTTAAGAGATGTTTCTCTCAAGGGTCGGCCTGGAGAGTGCATTGTCCTGATGGGTCCCAACGGATCTGGAAAAAGCACGCTCCTTCGATCTCTGGCTACAGAACTTAGGTGCCCCAAGGGATCTCTTCTAGTCTTTGGTCAGCCGATATCGGGAAACTTGCAGAAGATCCGAAGAAGGATTGGGTATGCTGGAGATCAGCCGGTCCACCTGCCAGGTTTAACTGGAATGGAGAACGCCCAGTTGTTCGCTGATCTCTATGGCTTGGAGCGAGAGGAGGCAGCCCTGGTATTGGAGGAGCTATTTGAAAGATTTGGATTATCCAAAGTGAGAGATGTGCCCGTGGGATCTTACTCCCACGGCATGAAAAAGAAGCTCCAACTTATAGAAAGCTTGGCACATAGTCCCGAACTTATCATCTTGGATGAACCGACCTTGGGCCTTGATCCTTCTGCCTTAGAGGTGTTTGTCGACTCCATGAATAACAAGTACAGCAAACATAGTTGTGCTGTTTTGGCTACCAATCACCCTGGGCTAGCGACAAAGGTAGCAACTTCTGTTGTTTTTCTCATAGATGGAGAAATGATTGTTCAGGGTTCGCCCGAAGAACTCTTGGGGCAGCTAGAAAACGAGGCTAAGGTTGAAATCTGGACCTCCGGGGTTTCGGACAAAGATGTTGGACTGGAAGGCATGGAGGCACGGGTGCTGCCTGGGAAAATAATAGTCAAGATGTCCTCAGATGTTACAGGGCTGCCCTCTGTCATGGAAAACATTCTTAATGCTGGGCTTGAAATTTCTAAGGTGGAAATAACAAAGCCTGACTTGGCGGATGTGTTTGCTTTGCTTACAGGGACATCCTTGGAATATGAACAACTACGAGGGGTAGACCCTTGAAGTTTGCTATACTGAAAAGTGAGTGGCTTATAGGGCTTAGAAATAAGCGGCTATTTTTTTTCAATACTCTAATTCCTGTGGCCTTTGTTGCACCGATAATTTTGAGCGGTGCACCAGCGGTGCACCTAACAGCTATCCTGGTGGTATTTTTTGCCCTGTTCTCTACTTTTGGGTCTAGCATTCCTTTAGTTCGGGACCAAGATTCAGGCCTTTTGCAGAGATATGCGATGACTGGTGTGAATCCAGGGTGGTTGCTGTTGGAACGCACTGTGGCTTTTGTACTACTTGATTTTGTACAACTCATTCCTGCGATGTTTTTAATAATTTTTTCGAATCAGAGCAATGCTGGGGTGGCGTCTATGTTTGCGGTCGGGGTACTACTCTGTTTGTTTGCCGGCAATTTGGTTGGAGTGCTGGTAGCCTCTGTTGCTCGCTCCATCGCAGAAGGTGCTTTGTTTTCGAGCTTGTTTTCTCTCTATATGGTACACCTCGCAGGTGTTTTTCGGATACCATCCCCTGGAAGTGTCTTTGCCACTCTGGAAAACTGGGTGCCTTTTCGGCCGTTATATATTTCTGTACAAACTCTGGTTTTCGGTTTAAATCCAGTGGAAAATGTGGAATCCATCTATCCTTCCCTTGTTGTTACTACAGGCTTGATCCTAGTAGCCTATTTCCGAGGACAGGCACTGTTTGTGTCGAGGGAAACGAGCAACTAATAATCTGGAAGGTCCGTGGGGGAAGTAGTAGGTATCATATGCCCCCCTGGGTAGCTTGACCTTCCCAGCTAGAAGTATGGTTGTACATACAACCATATGCAGAAATGGTTCTGCTTGTGCTTTTTATCACAAGCAGCTAGTTTTAGGGTCGGGAATTTGAGGTAAGTACAAGTGAAAACAGGCATTTTCCTGAGGCAACCGGAGGCCACATAATTCTGCTTAAACAGACCCCCTGCCGGTAGTTGCGGATTGTGGGATCTCTAACTTAAACGTAAACATCCTGAACAGAGTAGCATTGAGCGGGATGATTCGAGGTAAAAGAGTATGTATAGTGAAGTGTTTGTGCCGATCGACAACTCAGACCACTCCCATTGGGCCGTAGATAGAGCGGTTGAAATCTGTAAAAATTCTGGTGGTGGCATTGTCGGAAACCATGTGTATGCAGCTCGTCTCCACGACGTTCGTTTCCGACAACTGGAAACCGGACTTCCTGCACAATTCCAAACTGCTAAAGAAATTAAGCGGCAACGGAAGGTGCATGACAAGCTCATCGAAAAAGGATTGCAGTTGATTTCTGATTCCTTTTTGGACCAAACTGCTAAGATATGCAAAAAAGCAGGCGTTCCCCTTACCAGGCAATTGTTAGAGGGCATTAATTACGAAGAGATAATCCGCGAAGCTAACAAGGGGGCTGGCCGACTGCCTAGTCTCATTGGGTTCGATCCAAATATAGCTGATAAATATGATGGTGGTGAGAACGTACGGAGTGACGTTAAACTCGGAGATGATGGCCGGATTGTGGCTGAAGATGAGGACCCAGACGAAAAACTGGCTGGCTCGAGCGGGCGCGAATATGACTTGATGGTCATAGGTGCTCACGGGATAGGTATCCAACCCCTTTCTCAACTGGGAGGGATGGTTTCCAGGGCCATACGTCACGTAGAGAAGGATATTCTGATAACAAAGGACGAGAGGCCCCTGAGAGAAGGTTCGTGGATGGTCTGCGTAGACGGGTCCTCTTATTCTTACAAGGCGATGCGTAAGGCCTTGGAAATGGCTCGGGACTTCAACGCCAAGCTTTTTGTCTGCTCAGCTTTCGACGTGGAATATCATCATTCTGTTTTTGGTAATATCAAAGACATCCTTTCTGTGCAAGCTTCAAAGGTTTTTAAATTTGAAGAACAGGAGGAGCTTCATAATAATATCATAGACAAAGGACTGCTCAAGCTGGCCCAAGCCAACCTGAAAAGGGCAGAGATCATGGCTGAGGAATTTCCAGACGTGGAGGTAGAGACGCAGATTCTTATAGGAAAGCCATTCCAGTGTATTCTTCAGTGGATAGAAGAGATTGATCCTAGCCTTTTGATCCTATCTAGGCACGGCAACCATCGAATTGAAGGGACCGACATGGGCTCTCAAGTGGAAAATCTCTGTCGACTAGCTCCTGGAAACATATTAGTGACGAGTACCTTGGGCGTGCGGCCAGATGACATTCCCTGGATTGAAGAAGATGGAGAATCTGGATTGGAATGGGCCCCTGACGCCGAGGTGCGTATTTTGAGGGTTCCGCCTTTTGCTTTGGGGATAGCTAGAAAAGCTGTAGAAGAGTTCACCTTGGACAACTATGGGCCTGGAGCGAACGGGACATATAAAATAGAGGCGAATGGTGCGGGGTCCCGGTCCCTAGAAGCTGTTGAAGCCGAGCATGAGGGTGAGTCTGTCCCCCCCTTGGGGAAAGATGGGATGCCGATGGTTACAGGTGATCGCTTGGACGAAGCGATTAAGAAGCTATTGCCTACGCATATGCAATTGATAATGGGTATCGGTACGGCGGAAGAGTTGGTACTAGCGGAAGTGAAGGCCCAAGAAGCAATGAAGCGGACCCTGGTCAAAGGTTTGGACCTCGATCTCGACCCAGAGGTGGCCACGATAGATACTACCTGTCCATACACTGGTCATGTTACCACAAGAGAAAGGATTTCAACGGACCCTGTTCAGTGGACCGAGGAGGCCTTCGAGAGGCTTGACCAGGTTCCATTAATAGCTCGGCCTCTGGCTAGAAATACGGTTGAGAGGTTCGCGAGAGAGCATGAATTCTGGCGAGTGACGACTATGGTAATGGACGAGAATAAACAGGCCATGATCGAGGCGGACGAGTTCGATATGGACACAATGTTAGTCATGTTTAAGGAGCTTCAGACAAAGCAGCTTAAGGCGGCCGCTGAAGGCATAGATGGAATGACTCCCGAGATGAGGAAATTCATAGACGAAGCAAAGGCCAACGGAGTGACAAGGTGTCCGATTAGGGACGTTGAGGAGGCGGCAGAAGACTGTCCAGTGGATCTCAAAATGGTTTCACCCAAGGACGCTAAGTCGGCCATAAAGAAGTTTATGGATACGGAGAACAATCAGGCGTGATTCTACACCCTAGTGCAACAATGCTTTCCGAAGACACGATGCTGGTTGCTGCCGAAGGGCAAGAGAAAACCTTTGTGCCGCACATTGTAGCATGGAACCTTACGAAGAGATGTAATCTGGCTTGTGCTCATTGCTATATTTCGGCTGGCTCCTGGCATGCGCAAGAAACGGAATTGCCCACAGAAGAATGTATGCGAATACTAAATGAGGTATTGGACTTGAATCCAAGCCCTATGTTGATTCTGACCGGTGGCGAACCTTTGTTGCGCGATGACCTTGAAGCCATTGCAGAAAAAGCTTCATCCAGGGGCGCTACCGTTGTAATCGGGACCAATGGAACGGGCCTTACCGAGGTCCGAATCGATTCCCTGATGGACTCGGGTGTTAAGGGGGTAGCGGTCAGTGTTGACTCTCTCAGAGCCAATTATCATGATCGGTTTAGACATGGAGGGGGAGCTCTTGAAGAGACTCAGGCCGCGGTTGGCCGATGTGCAGAAAAGAACCTGGATTTTGTAATCCAGACAACCGTGACAAGTGGGAATCGCCAGGAGCTGAACGATCTTGCTAGATGGGCGGCTGATGCTGGAGCAATCTCATTCAACGTCTATTTCGTGGTTCCCACAGGGCGGGCAGAGAGGATGACAGGGATGAGTGCAACTGAAAACGAGGAAGTCTTGAAAGACCTGGTTGCCCTGGAAAAGCTGTACAGAGGAACTATGATGGTACGCTCGAAATGTCAGCCTCAAATTATGCGACATGTTATTGAAGATGCATCAGACTCTCCCCTCCTCAACTATGAGACGCGATGTCCTTGTGGTGTGCATTATGTCAGAATTACTCCTGAGGGAAAAGTGACTCCTTGTCCCTATATGCCTTTGATTGCAGGAGATCTTCTTACTCACAGCTTCAAGGAGATTTGGGAAACCTCTCCAGTGTTTAATGATTTACGGGGAGGCAGTCTTTCGGGGCGGTGTGGTCGATGCGAGTACAGAAAAGTGTGTGGGGGTTGTAGGGCCAGGGCCTACGCTGAAAATGGCGACCACTTAGGGCCAGACAATTCGTGTGCCTATGATCCAACCGGAGACAAACCACTAGTAGAGGCAAACCTGGGGATTTCCTACGGACAAACAGCTGGAGAAATCAGCCTGGAGTGGACCCCTGATGCCTATGAGAAAGTGCAAAAGATTCCCAGCTTTGTGAGAGGTGTAGTTATTGGAAGGGTTGAAAAATACGCCCAGGACAGGGGGTATGAATTGGTAGACATGGAAGTCATGACTGAAGTTCGAGAGAATATGCCAGTAGATTTTTCTAAGAAACTGCCTTTCTTTTTAGGTAGAGGAGGCAAGGCGTAATGTCAATTCTGGCAGATCTCAGAGAAAAGACAAAAAATTTAAACTCAAAGCAAGGTGGTAGCAGGATTCTGCCTTGGACGGTTGTGGCCATTTGTGGGATAGTGGGCCAGTTTTTGGCACCTGATCTTTTGCTGGCTCAGGGCTCCGAGGCAATGAGGCAGTATGGGGAGTTTCCTCTGGTTGGAAGCAGGGTTGCTATTTGGGTAGCAGCGCAGGTTCATCTTCTTTTTGCAGCTTTCGTTCTAGGTGTGCCGATGTTTGCGGTAGTAGCCGAAGCAGTGGGCATCTTTGGAGGGGATAGTAAGTACGACAAACTGGCCAAAGAGTTTACGAGATTACTATTGGTAGCATACTCTGCCACGGCGATCTGGGGGGCTATTTTATCATTCTTGTTGGTAACTCTGTATCCTGGGCTATGGCTATATTTAGTGGAGATCTTTCAAGTTTCTATGTGGGTGTATGTAAGCTTGTTTTTCTTCGAGTCCTTCACACTTTATTTGTACTATTATGGATGGGACCTGTGGAGCAAAGGAAGGGCCAAGCTAGTTCACTGGACTCTCGGAATCCTACTGAATATTTGGGGAACTGCAGTCATGTTCATAGCAAACTCATGGCTTACCTATATGATGAGTCCTCCCGCAGATGTGACCCCAGATACGGCACCAGGGATGGTGCAGTTCTGGAGTGCATTCGCCAACGCTACATGGATGCCTATTAACATCCACAGAATCATAGCCAATGTAGTGTTCGGAGGTGCGATTGTAGGTGCCTATGCGGCTTATCGATTCCTGGTTGCAAGAACCGACGAGGAAAGGGCCCATTACGATTGGATGGGGTACATAGGAAATCTCATAGCGATTGGTGCTTTAATCGTCTTGCCATTTGCCGGCTACTATTTGGGTAGAGAGATCTACGAATTCAACCAACAAATGGGAATCACCATGATGGGCGGCTTCATGAGTTGGTTGTGGATCATCCAGGCCTTTCTTATCGGTGTGCTATTCTTGGCAGGCAATTATTATCTGTGGGTAGGTATGGGGCGTATCCCGGGGGCAGAGAGATTCACTCCTTATACCAAGTATATGTTGATCGTTCTCGTTCTAGGTGTGATGGTGTGGGCTACGCCTAATACGATGATTGCTGACCGTGAGGAAATAGCTGCGATGGGCGGCACGCACCATCCCTTTCTAGGAGTACTGGGGGTTATGAGTGCAAAAAATACTGCCGTCAACCTGATGATCCTGACAACCTTCCTGTCGTTTCTGCTATATCGAAGGGCCAATTCTCGACCAACTGTCACATGGGCGAAAACAGCAACTATAGTTCAAGGCGCTCTGTTCGTAATATCATCTATAGTAGTCGTGTTCTACGGTGTTTGGGGATATTTTGTGCCAGCGATTGTACGGATCGGGTTCTCAGTTTACCAGGTTTTAGCTGTACTGGCGACAATTATTGGGGTCATCGTCATAGACGTCTTCATGTTACGAGGCGCTGAGTCCAGAGGAGATATTCGATGGGGGCAGATGCCCGCCAGATCTCAGTATGCACTTTTTATCTTGGCGGTCACTTTTACTTGGTTGATGGGCTTGATGGGCTTTGCGCGTAGCGGTATTCGACAACATTGGCATGTGTGGGAGGTTATGCGTGACACCAGTGTGGATGCCGCCACCCCTGCTCTTGGCTATGCAGCAATTGTCATATCTGCTTGCGTTTTAATTTTCTTTGCTTTGGTATCCTTTATTTTTTGGCTCGGTGGGCTGGCGGAAAAAGGAACAAAAGTGGTTTCTGATGCCGCTAAAGTGGAAGCTCACCCAGGAGTGTCTCAATGAAACAAAGTTCTCAGCGCGAAAATTTTTTAAAGAACACTAGGGGTGCTTTGTGCTAGCTGAAAATTTGAAGATTATTGGAGTGGTTGTTGGAACTATTGGTGTATTTACGTTGCTGGCAAACTCAATTCCTCAAGTTCAATCTGAGGTTCCTCAAGACTTGAGTTTCGGGACAGATGTGAGCGCGGCCGAATTGACATCTTCAGGTGAATTGTTATATGGATCAGCGGGAGGCTGTACTGCTTGTCATGGTCTTGGTACTCGGGCACCGAATCTTCTGACGGGATACGAAGGCCAAGGCCCGATCGGTGCTCGTTGCAGTGATAGGGTTCCTGGGGAGAGCTGCAAGGAATATTTATATCTGGCAATGGTGGAACCCAATGCTTATCTGGTGGAGGGGTACAGCCCTATAATGCCGGATATGAGGCGTTCCCTTTCGAACGATCAGATATGGGCTTTGGTGGCTTATCTGGAAGCTCAGGGGGGCGAGGTGACCGTGACTGGAGCAGACATAAACGAGGGAGAAGGAGCTTTAGCCTCTAACGCTACCGTGGATAATGTCGCCGCCGCGCCTGCTAGCAATGCGACTGATCCGATTGATATTTTGAATGGAAATGCTTGTTTGGGTTGCCATATTCTAGATGGAGCGGGTGCTCCTATAGGGCCGAGCTTTGATGGAATTGGCTCTAGACTGACTGTGGACTATATTCGTGAGTCAATTTTGGACCCTGGAGCCAGTGCTTCAGAGGGTTTCGAGGCATCTTTGGGTATGATGCCAGCGATGTATGGAAACCAGTTGACCGCACAGCAGTTGGAGAATGTGGTCATGTTTCTTGCGGATAGACGGTAGGTTAGATAATTAAATGAGGAAATACTTTAGTGGGCCGTTAGGCAAATCGTTAGTGATACTGGCAGTATCCTATCTCTTACTTGAATTTGGGATTCCCTATATCCCTCCCCTATTCGGGTTTGAAAGCGGGCCTATTCCAGATTCCGTTCTATTACAATACATGGCTACTGCTGTCATTGGCATTTTGCTGTGGGTCAGTTTCAATGAACCCGATTGGGATGAATTTAAGGCACCACTCCATGCGGCAATGGTGGAACCTCGTCAGAGCAGGACACGGGTCGCGTTAATTTTACTAGTGCCGTTATTGGTGGGCTTGATGACCTTTAATTCTATCAGGCCGTCGATAGCTGCACCTTCCAGTTTACGATCTATTCATCCTGCACCACCAGGACAAATCGATTTTCAAGGAACAAGTATGGAGCTGGCCGGAGTAGAAAATCCGCTGCGATCTAATGGTTCTCTAGAGGAGCATTACCTGGAGGGAAGAAGGGTCTATTATCAGAACTGTCTTCCATGTCATGGGGACGGGTTAGCGGGCAGGGGACACTATGCTCAAGGTTTTAATCCAGGCCCAGCTAGTTTTCAGGACGTTGGTACAATAGCTCAACTGACTGAAAGTTACGTATTTTGGCGTGTTGCAAAGGGGGGTCCTGGCCTACCTAACGAAGGCGCACCTTGGAATTCTGCAATGCCAGCCTGGGAAGACTTTCTGACCGAAGATGAGATTTGGTCTGTCATCATCTTTATGTATGAACAGGCAGGCCATGAACCTCGGACTTGGGAAGAAGAAGGAGAGGAGCATTGATGGCTATATTGGGGGGTTTGGTTTTTGTTTTGAGCTTAGTCATGATGCCACAGGGGCTCGTTGCGATGCAGGAAGACGAGCAACTGGGAATGGTTACTTATGACCGGTGGTGTTCGGAATGCCACGGGATAGACGGTGGTGGCGATGGATCAGCGGCGGGATATATGCTTCCGCGTCCTAGGGACTTCACTTTGGCACTGTATAACATCCGTACCACTGCTAGTGGAGATCTCCCTACTGACCAGGATCTTATGAGAGCCATTAATATGGGTGCGCCTGGGACAGCGATGCCAGCTTGGGACGATGTTTTGACCGAGGCTGAAAAAGAAGCATTGGTTCAATATATCAAGACTTTTTCAAGATTTTTCTCTCCAGATGAAATTCCAGTACCACTTGATTTGGGAAGTCCAACGGGAGTTTCCGAAGAAGTCATAGCAGAGGGCAGGACGCAGTATGAGGCTATTGAGTGCTGGAAGTGTCACGGGGATCAAGGCCGTGGTGATGGAGAGTCCGCACCTACATTGATGGACGATACGGGATTTCCGATTGCGGCTGCAGATCTAACTGAAAATTGGTTCTTTAATGGAGGTGCGGATGTTGAGGATATCTATAGGGCTTTGAGGACTGGCCTTGACGGATCTCCAATGCCGAATTTTTCAGATGTTCTGAACGCTGGTGTTATCACAGATGAGGAATTGTGGGCCGTAGCTCATTATGTGAGAAGCTTGGCGCCTGAGGACGCCCCCGGTATTTCAGAGGTAGTGCTGGCGAATCTACTAACTGAGGGTGCCGAACTGGCCACTTCTTTTGACGACCAAGCTTGGGAGGAAATTGAGGGCACTTATATTCCCTTGGTAGGCCAGATCATTGTAAAGCCTCGGTGGTTCGATCCGCGGGTGGATGGGGTTTGGGTTAAAGCTATGCACAATGGTGATGATATTAGTGTCTTGGTCAGCTGGAGCGATCCAAACAACAGCCCTGATCCAGCATGGGCAGATTGGAAGTCGCAAGTGACCACAATCATGGAGCCGAAAGAAGTTGCAAACAACGAAATAGCTGGAGCACCTGATCAGCTGGTAGTTCAGTTTCCGATGCAAATGCCAGAGGGCATGGAGCGTCCATATTTCCTCAAGGGTGACAGTCGTCGACCAGTGTACTTATGGGAATGGAAAAGCGACAGACAGACAGCTCTTGAGGGTGAGGCTCGTGGCGTAGGTACAGAAAGTTTTCAGGATGAAGGTCAAGATGTTAACGTGGAAGCTGGGCATAGCGATGGACAGTGGCAGGTGGTATTTACGAGACCACTACTGACTTCAGACGAAAATGATTTAGATTTCATAACTGGTGAAGCGATCCCGATGAGCTTTTTCGCCTGGGACGGGGATAATGGTGAATCAGGTGACCAGGGATCGTTGAGTTCTTGGTACTTTCTACTGCTAGAGGAGCCAATATCGACCAAAGTATATGTAGCACCGCCGATAGCTATATTGATTGCAGGTGCTTTAGGATTTTTTATGGTGAGAAGAGTGCAAAAACGCGAGATGGAATCATTTAGAAGTTAATTAAACTATTTAAAACGCTCATTGAAGCGGAGGAATTATGTTTGTTCTAGGGAAAGTTGAGAAGCAAATAAGTGTGACCCTTTTTACCACTTTAGTGGTCATTGGTTGTGGTGGCGGAGATAGTTCGGATAGTGCCGGATCTTCTTCTGCATCCTCAGAAGCCACAGTCATGGAAAATCCTGTGGATCCTTCCACGGCTGGTAATATTTCTGGGTCTGTCGCTTTCGAAGGCACCGCCCCAGCCATGGCGGCTATCGACATGAGTGGCGAGCAGGTTTGTGCTGATAAGCACTCCGCTGCTCCTATGGTTCAAACGGTAGTTGTAAATGACAATGGTACACTTAGTAATGTTTTTGTCTATGTAAAAGAGGGCAGTGCAATTGAGGGAATGCAATTTCCAACCCCATCAGCAGCTCTGCTAGATCAAGACGGTTGTGTGTATACTCCTCATGTGATGGGAGTGATGGTGGATCAGGAAATTACAATTCGAAACAGTGACGGCCTGTTGCATAACATTAACGCAACACCGACAGAGCAGCGCGGTTTTAACACGAGTCAGCCAGTCAATATGGAAACTTCACAGGACTTTGGTACCCCAGAGGTGATGGTTCCTCTTCGTTGTGATGTTCATGGGTGGATGACTGCTTTTGTGGGAGTAGTAAGCAATCCCTATCACAGTGTATCTGACGGTAGCGGTAGTTTCAGCCTTTCCACTCTTCCCGAGGGCGACTACGTAATAGAAGCCTGGCATGAACAGTACGGAACCCAGACTCAGTCGGTCACGGTGACTGCAGGGGGAACTGCAGATATCACTTTCACCTTTAGTGCTGATATGGCTAATGCGGTTGTCCCGATGCGAACACCAATTGATCCCCATGATCATTCCCTAGTCACGGACCATTAATAGGTCAATTTGTGACAGGGCTCTTGTAGAAAAACTAGAAAGGGAGAGAATGTCTGGATGAATTTGTCGTGGCTTATGCCGGAGAGCGTTTCTACGTTCGGGCAAGATTTAGATAACCTCTATTACGTAATTCTGTGGATAACAGGAATAGTGTTTGTCGTAACGGAGTCTGTACTTGTGTATTTTATGATCAAGTACAGACACAAAGAGGGCAGAAAAGCTACTTATATTGAAGGCAGTAGCAAAGCTGAATGGATATGGACTTCGGCAACAGCAGTCATAGTTATGGCACTGGCTGTTTATTCCAAGGGAATCTGGGATGAAATTCGTCATCCAGATATGTTTCCCGAAAACGCTTACGAACTAAACGTTACGGCGAAACAATATGAATGGAATGCCGCCTATGCTGGGCCAGATGGGGAATTGGGGACTTCGGACGATATCATGTCTAGAAACCAAGTCCATGTTCCAGTAGATCAGCCTGTCATTGTGAATCTTCAGTCGGAAGATGTTATCCATTCTTTTTTCCTGCCGCAATTGAGGGTTAAGCATGACGCTGTCCCGGGACGGGTTTGGCCAATTTGGTTCGAAGCTACACAGACGGGCGAGTTTCCTCTCGCGTGTGCAGAACTTTGTGGGTTGGGGCATTACCGGATGGGAGGCACATTAATTGTCCATTCAAAAGAAGATTTTGACAGCTGGCTTTCCGAGATGCAGATCGAAGCGGAGGACGACGAATGAGCAGTGCGATACCTGTGGGTGACAGCCACTCAGAAGACCACCACGACTTAGGTTTTATTAGGACCTATATCTTTTCTACTGATCATAAAATGATCGCTAAGCAGTTTCTTATTACTTCACTGCTATTTCTTGCGCTTGGTGGGATTCTCGCTGCGATGATCAGGTGGCAGCTCGGATTTCCTGGACAACCCCTGCCATTTAACCTGGGAGCTATTTTACCAGACACTATGGCTCCAGGGGGGATCATACTGCCCGAGTTTTATAATTCCTTGGTGACGATGCATGCTACCTTCATGGTCTTTTTTGCACTAATGCCTCTCATGGCGGGTGTATTTGGAAACCTGTTGATTCCATTGCAAATCGGTGCCGATGATATGGCATTCCCTCGAATTAATATGCTGTCCTTTTGGATCACACCTGTGGCGGGTGCGGTCATGCTGGCTAGCTTCTTTGTTGAAGGTGGTGCAGCTGGAGCTGGATGGACATCATACGCACCTCTAAGCACTTCTGGTGAGTGGACTGGTGTATATATGGGTCAAGTTCTGTGGCTGGTCAGTCTGATCATCCTGGGGTTCTCCTCTATTACCGGAGCACTTAACTATGTGACCACCATAATAGCAATGCGTGCCCCAGGGATGACATGGTTCAGGATACCACTGGCCACTTGGTCTTTGTTTATTACGGCATGGTTGCTATTGCTGGCTATTCCAATTTTGACGGGCGGATTAATCCTTCTGCTTTTTGACCAAACAATTGGTACTGCTTTCTTCCGGCCAGAAGGGAGTGGAGAACCTCTGATGTGGCAACATATCTTTTGGTTCTTTGGTCACCCCGAAGTGTATATCCTGATCCTTCCAGCTATGGGATTCGTTTCGGAAGTCATAGCGAATAGATCTAGAAAACCAGTCTTCGGGTACCATTCTATGGTAGTTGCTATTGTGTCCATAGCATTCTTGGGATGGATTGTTTGGGGTCACCATATGTTCCAAAGTGGAATGAATCCATTCCTTGGAATGAGCTTTATGGCAACTACAGTTGTGATTGCGGTACCCTCCGCAATCAAAACGTTTAATTGGTTAGGTACTTTATGGAAAGGGGATATACACTTTGACACCCCCCTTTTACATGCAGTGTCGTTTGTGGCCCTTTTTGTGATAGGTGGATTGTCGGGGATCTTTTTGGCGTCGGCGCCAGTAGATATTTATCTACATGATACCTATTTCATTGTCGCACACCTGCACTATGTATTAGTAGGTGGTAGTCTATTTGGGATTTTTGCAGGTATTACATTTTGGTATCCCAAAATGTTCGGACGTATGATGAATGAAACACTAGGGAAAATACACTGGGCCGTATCATTCATTGCCTATAACTTGGCGTTTTTTCCGATGCATAACCTGGGTGTCCAAGGAATGATGCGCCGGATTTACGATCCTAACCAATATGAATTTCTACAGAGCTTGCAATCCACCAATACTTTTATTTCAAAGAGCGTTTTTGTTTTTGCAGGTGTCCAGATCCTTTTTGCTATTAACTTTTTCTGGAGTATGAAAAAGGGCAAAAAGGCTGGTGATAATCCCTGGGATTCCAACGGTCTAGAGTGGGCTTGTCCTTCACCTCCCCCACATGGAAATTTTGCAGAGGTGCCCATAGTATATAGAGGCCCTTACGAATATAGTCATCCAGATCGGGAAAAGGATTTTTGGCCACAAGACGAGGCACCTTTTGATGTCCCAGGTACAGACCCCGAACGCGAGCACGGAGAGTAACGATGAGTGACGCTGGAATTGCTACTATAGATCGCACTCCAGAGCCGGGAATAGGGGTGTTTAATAAAAAACTTGGCATGTGGGTGTTTTTGTTGAGCGAGGTAATGTTTTTTACTTCACTCATTGGCTCCTACATCATTTTACGCTATGCCCACCCTGATCATTTTGCTGAACCAGGAGTTTTACTCAATGTAAATCTGACGGCTGCGAATACATTTCTTTTGATTTGCTCCTCTGTGAGTATGGTCAAGGCTTTTTCTGCTATTCAACAGGGAAATGTGAAAGGATTACAATATTGGTTGTTGGCGACGATAGTGATGGGCGCCTCTTTTGTCGGCGTTCAGATTTATGAGTATATAGAGCTTGGTCACGAAGGATTTCTTCCAGCCCTGGCTGATTACACAGCACATGCGGGTGGTCCATTATATGGAGCGACCTTTTACGCCATGACAGGCTTTCACGGCGCTCATGTAAGCTTAGGAGTGCTAGCACTGATCTTTGTTTATATCAGAGCGTTGAGGGGAGAATATACTGTTGCGGATCACGAAGGAGTGGAAGTAATAGGGCTGTATTGGCACTTTGTCGATTTAGTCTGGATCATTCTCTTCACTATCGTATACCTCATTTAGGATAAAGAGAAGAAACCATGCAAAACTCGGAAAACGGTGCCTCTGATCATCATTGGAATTGGTTCGGTTGGAAGGTAGATATCTATATTGCTATTTGGATGATACTTCTGGTACTCACACTAGGTGAAGTTTTATACGCATTCTTACCGCTGAACAAAATGATGTTAGCTCTGGGGCTGATTTTTATGGCGGTTTGGAAGGCAGCGTTAGTTGGTTGGTACTACATGCACCTGCGCTATGAACCTAGGAGTCTTTGGATCTTAGCCATCAGTCCACTGCCTCTAGCATTTATCATGGTATTAGCAATAATCACCGAGTTTGGCTGGTTGGTTGGATAAAATAGAGGCCATCTGGGAAATTCAATAAGTGCAGAAGTGTTTAAGATTTAGCTAGAGAGATAACCTTGGAAGAACAGTCTGGGCTTAGATTGGGACTATTTTTTGCTGGTGCTTTGATGGCAGCAGTTCCAGTAAGTGTTGGTATAGGTTTCGCAGTGTTCCTGGTCCGAGAGCTTTGGAAGGAACATCAGTCCAGGAACGAATAGTGGTTTGCTGGGCCCTCTCGGGTTGATTCAGCCATCAAATGTGTTGGTCTGTGCGTCCAAGGAATCGATTCAAGTGAATCAAGTAGTAAAGTAATCCGCAACCTAGGATTACAAAGAGAACACCTAGGATTACAGAGTCAGTGCCACTATTCCTAGTGAATAGAACTATCTCATAAACACCGAAACCCCAACAAAACAGAATGCCAAAAAAAATTAGTACTTTGTGTAAGTTCATTAATGATAACATTTTTTCACTTTGGCCTTTTGTGCGAAACCTTAGAATTTACGAGATGTGACATCCGCAACCTAGGATGTGTCAGGAAGGCTGATGGATTCATCTATCAACATGACGGGGATGTCCTCGCGCACTGGGTAGATTACCGAACCGTCTTGGGTAACGAGTCCTTCTTGGATGGGTTCAGTGACGACGGTCCCTTTCTTATTAGTGAGAGTTCCTTTTGTGATTGCGGAGTTAATGCGGCTTAGAATGTCCGGGCTGGCTGGTACTAGCGATTGATGACTTTGTGGACAAACTAGAATTTTCAGTAATTCTTTATCGACCATGTGTTTTTCCAGTTTCAAAATGCTAGATTGTCACTAGCGAACAAACTCTTATTAGACTTAAAAATCACTGAAAAGGGAGTTTAGAGCAACCCGAATCTTATGAAGATACTTCACTGGCCCTTTTTGTTTTTGTTTATAATCGGATCATCGCTTGGCACTATAAGACCGCCAGGAGCCGTTGAAAATCCTGCCTTGATTCAAGTTAGTAAAGCTTTGGTGATTCTTGGAAATGACACAGTTAATGCTGAGGTTGCGAGGACATCACAGGAGCGCAGTAAAGGGCTAATGGATAGAATAGAAGTTCCCGACGGTACGGGTATGTTGTTTGTATTTGAGAGAGAAGCCAATAGGACATTTTGGATGCAGGACACTTTGATAAGTTTGGATATAGCCTTTCTAGATTCCAGCATGACCATAATAGATATTCAGCAAATGGAGTCGGGGTCTGGAGAAATCTATGACAGTGCTGCCCCGGCTAAATTTGCTCTTGAAGTGAGGAAAGGCTGGTTTGCAGAGCACAGTATTGCTGAGGGCTTAAAAGTTGAGATCATCTTCCTTTGATTGTAAAAGCCAGAGCTTCTATTAGGGCCTCTATGTCATCCTGATTGTTGTAGACGTTCGGGGATACTCTCAATGAGTTTCCCCGAACTGAGACGAAGACCTTTCTTCTGTCCAATTCTTTTTTTAAAGATTCCAAGCTTAATTGTTTTGGTAGTGTTAATCCAAGCAGGTGGCCAGCTCTGTGCGGTCGCTCCTCGGCTGAAAAGCCGAATTCAGTGACTTCCTCAACGAGCTTGTCGGTTAGGTCGCTGCAATAAGCTTGAATGGCATGTGGGGTCCATTGTTCTAGCAAATTTAGAGCGGCGGCGAGCATGGGTAGTAGAATGAAATTGGAGCATTCTCCAACATCATAACGAACGGCTCCAGGTTGGTAGAGTTCTTGATAATCAACTAAACCTGAAAAGTCTTGGCTTCCTTGCCGTCCTATCCAAGTTTCTTCGAGTGGTACGCCTTCATCGAAACGAGAATTGAAATAGGCTACCCCTATGGAGTATGGACCTAAAAGCCATTTGTAGCCTGCTACTATAAGGACGTCTGGGCGTATTGCTGTAACGTCGAAGGGCAAGGCTCCCACTGATTGGGTACCATCGACTACTAAGGCTGTCCCCAGTTCTTGTGCGCGTTGACTAATAGCTGGTAAGTCGAAGAGGGTGCCATCCGTCCAATGGACATGGGGAACACTTATGATGGCCGTGTCTTTGTCCATACTATCTAAAATGCGCTCGTTCCAATCACTACCTTTGTGGACCGTAGAATCAGGAATAACCGTTCTCAGCTCAGCACCTACTTCCTCCGCTTTTTTTCTCCATGTGTAAACATTCCCAGGGAATTGTTCATGAAGTATGACTATGTTTTGCCCACGTTTAACAGGAAGATTTCGGGCTGCTATTGCAGCTCCGTAAGATGCTGATGGTATTATCGCTATGCGATTAGGCTCAGAGACCCCGATTAGCTTGGAGAAATATTGTCGGACTTCATTTCTTTCCGTGAAAAAATCATCTGGGAGGATATTAGTCGGTTCTCGTTTGCGAAGTACTCCTCGGACTCCAGCTTCTTCTACCTCTGTAGGCAAGGGAGACAGATAGGCACAGTTCAGGTAGTGTACTTCTTTTGAAAGGAGGAAAGCATCTCTCTTGCATGCCAGGGTCATCTCGTGTTACCAGGAATAGTGGCGTCTGCTGAAATTCGAAGAAATCTGAAATTCCTCGAAGCGGCCCTTGCTGATTGAAGATAATAATCTCACCTGATTCCTGACCACCATTGCTCGACACCTGGGTGGACTGGTATTGGTGCATCTTCGAGAAACGCAAGGTCAATCTCTCGTGCCATGATGGATACATTTTCCAGTGCTTGTCTCTCATTGTCTATTAGGTTTAGGACATTGATTACAATATCATTTGGTAAAGTTTCAGAAGCTACTATCCAGTTAAGAACAATGGCTGTTGAGATAGGTTCATCTAAGCCAGGATAAATTCCACCTGGTATTTCCCCTCGTCCAAAATAGGGGTAAAGGTCGATCAGTTGCGTTATTCGACTTGGGGTAATCGGTAGCAACCGTGCTCCTCCTGTTGCTGTAGCTTCGAGAATGGCCGCAGCGGGGTATCCGACACTAATGATGGCCGCATCAATTGCTCTGTCTCTTAATGCTGATGCAGATTCGTTAAACGACAAATAGCGAACGTCTACATCTTGATAAGTGAGGCCATGTGCCTCCAAGATCCTCTTAGAGATCTGTTCTGTTCCGCTTCCTGGTGCTCCGACTGATACTCGTAATCCCCTGAAGTCTTCAATGCTTTGAGCTTCGGATCCTTCACGGACTAAAATATGAGTTGGATTAGGATAAAGTGGTGCCACCACCCTAAGGTCAGGGACTGTTCCGTTGAACTCTGGGCTTCCAAAGTATGCGTCATAAACGGTATTCGCAGTTGCAAATGCGAGTTCCATTTGGCCAGCACGTATCCGGTTGATGTTTTCTACAGCACCGCCAGTCACCTCTGCGTTAAAAATTTGGTTTTCATCCGCTTGTGTTAAAAGGCTGGCGATGACGCCACCAAGAGGGTAATAGATTCCACCAGTACCAGCGGTTCCTAAGCTAAAGAAACTAGGTGCACCGCTGGGATCACCTGAGCAACCTACAATAAAAATCAGGAGTGCCAGGATGAATCTCCTCGGTCTCTGAAAATGTCTCTTTGTTTCAACCACCGTATAACCTCCTTAGAAGTTTGCTTCAGTCAAAAATAAGCCGTTGCCTAGAACCTTCTATTTTCTCAGAAGTATCAGAGCAAGTAGCAAAATACCAATTATATCTGTTTCCCAGCCAGGAAACATCAAAGTTCCAGATGCTACACAAAGTAAAATTCTCTCCCACGCCATAAGGTGTCTGGAAGTGAATCCAATCCCAGCCGCCGCCAGGGCTGTCACTCCAGCGATGCCAGTACAGAGCGCCTGGGCTATTCCTAACTTACTTCCCTGCAATAGCAGAGGAGAAAAACCTTCACTGGAGGCAAACATAAAGGGAACAATAAATCCTACTGAGGCCAGTATGACGGCAGTAAATGCAGTTTTCATGGGGGGCGAGTCAGCAATGCCAGCAGCAGCGTATGCGGCTAAAGATACCGGTGGGGTGACGTTAGAGATACAGCCGAAATAAAAGATGAAGAGGTGAGCTGCCAGCAGGGGAACGCCTAATTCTGTCAAAGCGGGTGCCCCAAGGGCAGCTAAGACAACATAGGCGGCTGTTGTAGGCAGTCCCATTCCTAGAATGATCGAACCAAGTCCAGTGAGAAAAAGAGCCACGAAAAGATTCCCACCCGAAACAGTGATAATGAGTTCTGACATCCTTAATCCGATGCCAGTGAGGGAAGCCACACCTACAACGATTCCAGCCGCAGCACATGCTGAGGCTACCTGTACAGCACCCTTCGCTCCAGAATTTAAAGCTCTAGTAATGTCTTGCCAGCCCAACCAAGTATCCTTCCTCAAACATGTGACTGCCAAGGCAGAGGCTACTCCCCAAAAAGCGGCTCGACTGGGCGAACTTCCTTGAAGTAGGACGATCACAATAGCTACAAGGGGAAGAAGAAGGTGGATTCGGGACCAAAGCTTTTCATCTCTAGTTTCTGTGGACGGTTCTAGTCCCATCTTGCAGGCTTGAAAGTGAATCGCCATCAATAAAGCAACATAATAAAGGATTGCAGGGATGGCGGCGGCGAGGGCGACTTCGCCGTAGGGTATATTTGTCCAAGTGGCCAGAATGAACGCACCAGCACCCATTATTGGAGGCATGAGTTGCCCACCTGTACTCGCGGCAGACTCAATTGCAGCGGCGAAATAAGGTTTGAATCCAGCCCTTCGCATAAGCGGGATGGTGAAGGTTCCAGTTGTTACTACATTGGCGACTGCACTTCCCGAGAGAGAACCCATGAGAGCACTTGCTACTGCCGCAGTTTTGGCTGGGCCTCCTCGGGTCTTTCCAGCCACCCTGTCGGCCAATCCGATAAGAAGTGCTCCACCTCCTGCCACATCTAGAACAGCGCCAAAAAGAATAAAGAGATAGACGAATTGTGCGGAAACCCCCAGAGGGATGCCCCAAATGCCTTCAGTAGATAAGTATAAATGTTCTACTAGCCGTTGTACTCCATATCCTCGATGAGCAAGTATTCCTGGCAAATAGGGCCCTGAAAAAGCAAATGCAAGAGCAAGTATGGCCACCGTCACTAAGCCCCACCCAGTAAATCGCCTTGCCAGTTCCAAGACGAGCAGCAAGGTGATGGATCCAGCTATCAAATCCAGGTTTGTCGGCGATCCAGAACGCGAAACAAGAACTTGATACTGCGAAACCAAGTAGATACACGAAGTGACGGTCAGACATGCTAGCAATACTGACAGATACTTGGATCCGCGAGAGGTATTCCTTTTTTTAGAATATAGGTCCGCTCCCACAAAACCCAGTATAGACATGAAGGCTAAGTGAATAGGTCTTTGAATTAGGGCCGTGAAAGGTGCAATCGCTGCAACCATATGAAAAACTGCAGCAGCAGCAGCTACTGCGGTTACAATGGCTTTCCTTTCTATTTTGAACATTCTATAGATCCTTATCGACAGGCTGATTGACTGAGCAATTATATCACTAGTTCAAGTCCGATGTATTCGTGTGTAAGTTCCAGTATCCAGTATGTAGAATTGTGGCCTAACTATCGACGCCTATTTTACATCTTCTGGCCTGCCAGGAACATAGTTGGTAGCAGATAGGATAGATTGATTTCGCACTTCATCACAACTCACCTCTTGGCCTATGTGGCCTAAACGGGTTATCGTTTGCTTGGAGATGAAGTAGATGAACTTGTCACACTAGGGGAAAAATCATGAGCCTTCGGACGAATCCCGATAGGATCCTTGATAATATTGATAAGCAGAAACTCCGAGAAGAGGAGAGTCAAAGCAATCAAAACCGCCAAGCCATAGGTAGAGCGCTTAATACTGATACTCCAGATCTAGACGCCACTACACCAGAGAGGACAAAGCGACTTTTTCAGGTTGTTCAAGACGCTTATAGCTTGGCGGCTTCCAATACTGAACTGGGAAGATTGGCTTCTCATTTTCGAGCAGTTGGTGATATACCTAATCATCATGGCAGGGGCGATGTATCGGTTTCGATACAGTACGTCGATTCTCCTAGGTTAGACGATATTGGGATGGCTCCTTATGAGATAGTCCCCCAAAGATTGCTAGATGCGAAGAAAGAAACCAAGACAAGTCGCCCAGACGTCAATGCGCTTAAGGTTCTCCGACTCGAGATACGCAACGGTGTTTTAACAGCTTATAAGAAACTTGCTCCACGGATTAAAGACGCTCTTCGAGACAGGGCAGATATGGGCCATGTGGCTGTCCAAATCACCATGGATGTGCGGCCTGCATCTTCAGAGAATAAGTCTGTCCAGGAGGGAGGCTTAGATCTGATGGGCTTGGTTCAGGCTGAAGAATAGAAGCAACGCTTGACCAACCGCCAACAGTTCCTGGTTATTAGAACTGTTGGCTACGAACAGTTAGCTTCTTCACCCGATCTTCCAAGACACTTACTCCGATTCCGGTACCTGTCGGCACCGGGACATGCCCATCTTTAATGGTGAATTCTGGATCCACAATATCCTCAGCCCAGTATCTTTGGCTCTCGGAAATGTCTCCCGGAAGCACGAATCCTGGCAGGCAGGCTAAAGCTACGTTATGAGCTCTTCCGACGCCGGATTCAAGCATGCCGCCACACCACACGGGTATATTTGCTTCCAAACAGATGTCGTGGATGGCTTTTGATGAAGCAATTCCGCCAACTCTTCCAGGCTTGATGTTAATTATCTGGCAAGATCCTAATTCGAGTGCAAGCTTAGCATCGCGGACGGACCTGATCGACTCGTCTAAACAAATAGGGGTTTGAAGTTCTTGCTGTAGCCGTGAATGGTCCAAATAGTCATCGTAAGCCAATGGTTGTTCGATCATCATCAGGTCAAATTGGTCTAGCTCTTTTAGAATGTCCATATCCTGTAATGTATAAGCAGAGTTAGCGTCTACCATGATTCGGGTGTCTGGGTATAGATCTCGGATATTCCCCACCATGCGCACATCACGTCCTGGCTTGATTTTTAACTTGATTCGGGAGTATCCCTTTTCGATGAAGTCGCCGACTTTTTTTGCTAGCTCTTCATCATTCGGTTGGAGACCCACACTAACACCAACTTCAACTTTCTGTTTTGTGCCACCTATAATAGATC
Organism: uncultured bacterium; assembly: GCA_963935005.1. GTDB lineage: Bacteria > Gemmatimonadota > Gemmatimonadetes > Longimicrobiales > Gaopeijiaceae. The sequence goes on from CAWWAX010000006.1 coordinate 29,395, forward strand.
TCAATGGTTTGTTCTGTGTCTTGGCTTCGAGGTCGAGTAAGGCCATCTCTACAGCTGCCTTGGCCATTGGATGACCTTTAATCCAGTCGGTCTCCTTCATACTCTTCTGAGTTGAAGCTACTTCTTTCCCTATCATTTGTGGTAAAATGAGTTGTGTTAGAATGGACCATGCTGTCTCACATGTTTCGTAGGAGTAACCAGGGTCCTCGCCTGCTACACACTCGCTCCAACCTGCCAGTCCATCGGAGAACAGAGTCAACAGAATGACACGCCTGTCATAACAGACGCCGCTTGAGATTTCAAAAGGTTCTTTCAGTTGCATCTTTATTTCTCGTAATACGATACGATCAATTTTCAAGGTTTTATCTCCAGGTAGTACTGTTGAGTCATGTAACCATAGCGCGTTTGCTTCTTTTAAATTATTTCAGGCGTTGGGAATCTAGTAACAGGTATTCAGAATAATCGGGTTTTCGCAAGAGTTCCCTTACCTCATAACCTCGATTTATATATGCAGTCAGGGCATCTCGTACTGCAATCCTCCATTCGATCGCCAAATCTAGGGAGTTTTGTTTCAGGTGTTGGATGGATAGTGGTATTGGCACCAGCACGACTTCTGCAGCTAAATTCAAATCGGGTCGCATAGGTCGAACTAAGTCATCTTTACTCTTAACTTCGAAAGCAGAAGGGTACTCGTTTCTTTGATCATGTACTGGTCCGTCCAACCTGCCTCGCATTCGTGTCACGGTTCTGTCTGAGTCCATGATCCAAGTCGTTACAAGTCGGTCAGTGCCGATGCCGCTGTGTAATGGAGAGTCCGTTTGCCCGTAGATGTCCTTGACGTATTCTTTGGAGGTGGCTCCCAATTTCATCAAATTTAAATAAGCGTTTTTGGATTCTAGGGGATCAAAGGTCCAGTGCATCTTGTTTATACCTTTGGTCAAAAGAGTTTTTCGTTGATAATCTTTGAGCCTGACTCCTAGTCCAGAGTCTCGCAACTCTGGTTGTACTGCAAGCATATCCGACCAATGAACTACTTCACCATTTTGTACTCCTGTCATTCCAAAAACGAAACCTACCAACTGCCCCTTAGGGTTGTATGCACCAGCTGCAATGCCAGTCAACCTTTGGCTTACCTTGAGAATGGCTACCGGTACACGCTCCGTGAAATGTCCCCCCCAGGTATCACTTTGGAATTTGACGCACTCCTGAAATTCATCAATTGATTCAAAAGGCCTGATCTCTATTTTTTCCATATCAGTATCAGTCATTTTCTATAGTCATAGTCAGCAGGTTAGCTAATAGCCCTTAAGTGAAGATATGAGTCTGCGGCTCTTTTTAAAGAATCCATGGCATCACTTCCAAGAACATCTTTGGCGTTATCCTCGGCTGCTCTCCAGACAGGCCCAGCCCTTTGCAACACTTTGTTACCCTGATCCGTCACACCGACACCTTGTCCCGTGCCTCCCTTTCTTTCTACAGTATGGATCCAGCCCCTTTTCCTCAGTACCGAAAGTCCTCTGCTTACAGTGCTTTTTTCCATTTCTAGCATGCGTCCTATTTCCACTGCCCGAAGTCCTTCCAGGGAAGCAACCAATGCAAGCATCGTCAGTTGACTGGAGCCAATTCCAATGTTCCTCAGTGCGTCGTCGAATACTTGCGTCAGAATCCTGTCTAACATTCTGGTTCTACTGCAAACACAGGTACGGAGTATTTCTCGCGCCAGGTCTACTTGGCTCATATCAAAATAGGTTGTATATACATGGTAATCGCTAGTATTTTATGCTGCTGCTGAAAGTTACCACCGCCAGGAATATTCCATATTAATAGTTGTGTGTACAACTAGCAAGTCTAAGTATAGAATACAGGCTGTAAGCCTCCAATTGTCTGCGGTTGTGTATGCAACAGATATTACAGCTTACTTGAGGGCTGGAGTAGTTGGGGGCCTTCTCCGATGCTTTGTGGCTTGTTCATAGCCGTAGGCAATGGTTAGCAATGTAGGTTCTCCGAATGGCCGGCCTAGTAGCTGTAGGCCAGCAGGAAGTGATCCAAAGGAAAAACCCATAGGAACATTGAAGGCCGGGAAGCCAGTGGGTGGCGATATACTACTGCTATTGGCGCCATATATAGTATTCAGGTCTCCAGTTAGACGGGGGGGATAGTTGTATGTGGGGTAAGCTAAGGCATCCAAGTCATAGCTGTCCATTAGGTCTAAAACCGCCGTCTGAAGGTCGGTTTGTGCTTGTAAATAGGCGGGGTAATCTTTGTGTGTGCTAGGGTTCAGAGAATCCTGGACTTGCTGAGTAAGGTTGTACCGGAGGTAGGGATGGTAGTCTCCAGATTCTAGGATTTCTCGCAGGGATTGGTGGGGAAGTTCCGGTCTGCTAGAGAGGTAGTTTTCGAAATCGTAACGTAGGCGCGGTATTGAAGGAAACGCTGCTTGGAGACTGTCTAGGTGTGGAATGGTAACTGAATCGATAATTTGCGCTCCAGCAGCAGTCATGTCATCCAAGGCTCGATTCATCAGACGCAAAACTTCAGGATGGACCTTAGTAGGTGGTTGTGGGTTGGTCGGTTCTTCGGAGTTTATAGCAGCTGGTTCAGGTCCTGTAAGTTGTGGATCAGGTTCTTGGAAGAGTTGTCTTAGTACACCGATCCTCTTTCCTTGGAAGTCATTTTCGTTCAGGAAATGAGTGTAATTGTCAGGAATATGTCCCGTAGCCAGGGCGGTGATTGAATCTGCGGGATCGGGGCCAGAAATTACATTCAGAAGGATGGCAGCGTCTGTTACAGTTCGGGCCATCGGACCACCGATGTCGCGACTTAGGTTGAGGGGGGCTATTCCATCTCGACTTGAGAGGCCCATAGTGGTTCGAAATCCGACCAGGGATTGGTGGGAAGATGGACCTCGGATTGAGCTTCCAGTATCCGTACCGAGTCCCAGGACGGCAAAGTTGGCAGCAATCGCTGCCGCGGTGCCACCGCTAGAACCAGCTGTCACTCTGCGGAGGTCATAAGGGTTGCGAGTGTATCCAGGCAGAACAGAGCTGACTGTAAATGCACCGCTTGATGCGAACTCGGCGAGGTTAGTTTTTCCCAAAATGATCGCTCCAGCTTCCCTTATTTTTTTGATCTGGAAAGCATCATTCGGTGGCATGAAGCCCTTGAAGGCAAGGGTTCCGTTTGTAGTTGGTAGATCAAAAGTGTCATAGTTGTCTTTAACAACCATTGGGATTCCATGGAGTGGACCGGAAAAACCAGATTTTTGGTATTGTATATCAAGTTCCCGTGCGCGGTCTAGCGCGTTGGGATTTACGGTGATTATAGAATTGATGTAGGGGCCGTTTTTATCATATGCTTGTATTCGTGCTAGGTAACCTGTGACCAGTTGCTCCGCGGTAATTTCTCCTGATTCCATCATGCTGTGAATCTGATCAATAGTTAACTCTTCTAAGTCCAATACTTTTTCGCACGCAGCTAGGCATAACATGGCGACTAGAAGCATGGAGCAAATGCCTTTCAAATGATTTGATGTTGTTTTCATGGTCATTTCAGTCTCCTTGACCAATGAGGTTGTCAGGCAAGAGGATGGCAAGGGCCAACAGGGCCGTTCGCTCGAGGAGCCCGTTTATACAGATATATTCGTGGAGGGCGTGGGCTCCGTCGCCGACGCTTCCCAGTCCATCCAAAGTTGCTGTGTACAGACTGGTGATATTACCGTCTGAGGCCCCTCCAGATTGTCCACCGATCAGCTGCAGTCCTAGGCTTGTGCCACAAGTTTGGACAGCATGCCATAGGTCAGTGTTTCGGGCGTTAGATTCCATTGGTGCTCTATCTACACCCCCTGATATTTCTAGGTGGGTACCTGAAACTGTAGTCTTTAAGTTGCGAATTTGTCGGTCGATCCATACGGATTGAGCTTGGTTGGACACTCGCACGTCCACAACGGCCGAGCATGTGGCGGCTACTACGTTAGCTCTGGTCCCTCCGGCAACCGTGCCGACATTAATTCCCAGGCCTTCTTGGGGTCGGTTCAAGCAATGAAGCTGCTGGATCACGTGTGACATTTCCTGAATCGCACTGGCACCTTCTTCTGGGGCGAGCCCTGAATGTGCTGCCTTTCCTACTACCTTGATTTCAAACTGACCTACACCTCTCCTGGTAGTTTTGATGAGACCGTTAGTGCCAAGAGCGGGCTCCATAACGAATACCCTACTTGACTCTCGTGCATACTGTTCGATATGAGGCTGGGACTCTGCGCTGCCTATTTCTTCATCAGAATTCAAAAGTATAGTGGTGGTAAGTTCTGGGATGCATTTCAAGGCATCCAGGGCTTTCAGGGCAAATATCATTTGTGTGATTCCACCCTTCATGTCGAAGACTCCGGGACCTTTCACGATGTTCTGATCCTTATCCCAAATCACGGGCATGCTCTTGATAGTCCCCAATGGCCAGACGGTATCTGTGTGTCCAAGGAGAAGCTGCTTGGGGGTATCGGTGCCTACAGTGTTCTTCCGTATGGCATACAGATGACCCCCAGTTTTGTCGCCTTCTCTCAGTTCTACTTGAAAGCCTAGGCTCTCCAAAGGTTCTCGCAAGAATTCTTGAACGGGCAATTGTGTTTCAGGAGCCAAGGAAGGGGATTCTATCTTCGTTAGCTCTATCAAGAAGTTGACTATCTCTTCTTTGTGACAAAGTATGTGATCTTGAACCTGCTTAGGTAAATCACTCGGCATAATAACCAGCTCTGCGGTAGCTTTCGTCTAGTAGTTCTATGGGATGTTGTGCTTTGACAGTGGACCCTGACAGTATCAGTCCAGCACCAATTTGCATGATGCATCCAGGGTTGGCGGTTGTAACAAAGTCAGCTCCAGTCTTCATGATTGAGGTTACCTTATCCTCTCCAATACTCACACCTAAATCTCCATGTGTGATTCCATATATTCCTGCTCCACCGCAACATTCCTCTTCTCCAGGTAGATCCACGATCTCCAGTTGTGGAATGGCTTTTAGGAGAGCTTTAGGCTCCGTTAGGAGGCCTTGGCCATGACACAGGTGACAGGCCGCGTCGTAGGTGACTTTTAGTGGCATTGCCCCCCCTAATTTGGGTCCATCTGACATAGTTAGAAGTTCTGAAATATCACGTACTTTATCAGAGAAAGCAGATGCAATCTGACTGTACTCCGAATCTTGCTCGAGGAGATGACTATATTCTTTCAGGGCAAGTCCGCACCCAGCTGAGTTAGTGGCTATGTAATCGAACTGGTTTAGGTCGAAGGCTTGCAGGTTGGCTATGGCCAGCTTACGGGCTGAATGGGTGGCGCCTCCATGTGCATGTAAGGCACCGCAACAGCCTTGCTCAGTGACTGTGACGACTTCGTAGCCGTTGATTCGCAAAAGCCTTTCTGTGGCCCGATTGACTCTCGAAAATAGACCAGATTGGACACATCCCTCTAGAAGTGCAACCCGACCTTTTGGTTGAATTTTGATTGGGTCGCCTTTTCGCTTCTCATTTTTGGAAGATTTTGGGGTAGAATTTTCCAGGTTGACTTCCGAGGTGGCGGCTAGCATGGCAAGACCAAAGCGAACAGGATGCAGGGCTTGGAACCTTGGAATGTTGCGTGCGATAAATTTTGGAAGTGTCGTCCAACGCAGAATTCTGGCAACGGACATGAATAAGTGCGACCAAGGACGGCGAGTGACTGCCTCCATTAGTAATCTTGAAAAGGTAATAGAAGTGCTAGCCTTGGATGCAACTTCTCTGGCACTTTCTAGGAGGAGGCCATATTCGACACCAGAGGGACAAACTGGTTCACATGCCCTACAACCCAAGCATCGATCGATATGGATTTGAAAGGCTTTTGATCTTGGAGACATCCGGCCTTCTACTACAGCTTTCATTAGGTGAAGTCGGCCACGCGGAGAGTCATTTTCGTCGCCCAGACGTGTGTATGTAGGACAGGCGGGTAAACAGAAGCCACAATGAACACAAGGCAAAAGCCTTTCTTCTTGCCCCCTTAGAGCCTCCGTCAAGCCGGTCAAGGTTAGTGGCGTTTCGGGCCCCCCATGTTCAACAGAGCGCATCAACTTACCTCTTTTTCTGATTGGGGTGATGAGGATCGGGAAAGAATCTGATTTGGATCGAACACTTTCTCTAGACCAGCGCACAGTGTCTCTAATTCGTCAAGGGATCCCCAGGGTGTGACCTCTTTCAGGAGCGCTTCTGGTGCGAACAAGAGGGTCAAACTTCCCCCCTGTTGTTCTACGGTATCACGAAATTCCTTTAGTGTTTCAGCGGATTGCGCCAACCAATCATCTTCTAACTTCAGTTTGTCTATCAAGACAAGAAGTATGCCAGATTCATAGTGAGCTAAGAATTGTAATCCATCCAGACTATCATCCGCTACCAGACTCTGCAGGGCCTCTATTTGGCATATCAGATTCTTCATGATGGACGGCAGACATTTGATCCTAATGACAACGTCTGAATCAGCGTCAGTGTTCTTGAGGCTTTCAAAAAATGCTTCAGATTCTGAGCCATTCAGGCTTTTGTATGGGAGAAGGTCGGTTCTCTCAAGGATTAAAGCTTCTACTTGGTCTACTGCTGCTTCAGATTCCAAAATGCGAACAGCGACTCCAGTATTCTCAGAATCCAGTTCTTCTCGAAGTCCTGGTGATAGTATAGATATTGACTGAAGTGTAGCAGGGGTGTGCATAATGTCATGAGCTAAAGAGGTTCCTGGATGCGCTTGGTTGCTGTTGAAAAGCAAGGTGCGGTCTGCTTCTGGTAGTGGATGTAAACGCATGATTAGTTTAGTGATGACACCGAACCGCCCCCAGCTTCCAGAGAGGAGCTTAAGTAGATCAAACCCAGCAACGTTTTTAACAGTTTTTCCTCCAAGTTTCAGGGTTTTTCCATCACCAGTGATTAGGGTTGCCCCCAGTACGTGGTCCCTTGGCCTGCCGAATCCAGTTTGCAATGCTCCGCAGGAACTTGTGGCTATGATGGCGCCCATTGTCGAAGAATTCTTTCCAGGGGGGTCGAGTGGAAGCCATTGTTTGGAAGGTCGAAGTGTGACTTGAAGCTGTTCCAGGGTGACCCCAGCCTCCAGTTCTACAAATAGATTGTCTGGTTCATGCACAAGAATGTTGTTCATTTTGCTCATGCTAACTATGAGGTTCACGTCTCTATCGGTATTCATACATCCTTCAAGCCAAGTGCCATTGCCAGCTGGCATACAGTTCCAGTTGTTTTCATTTGCTAAGGATAGGACGGACGTGATTTCCTCGTGGGAATGGGGAAAAAGTACAGCCCGAGGTTGGCGACTGAAGAAAGACCAGTCGGTTTCTCCGAAATGTTCCAATACCTGCCCTTTTACTGGGAGTATTTCTCGTAATAGGCTAGTGTCCAAAGTCTTCTCTTTCCTTGTCAGATATCCGCTGGTAGTACTTTACCGGGATTCATACCATGGTGAGGGTCGAACACCGTTTTAACTTTTTTCATTGCTTTCATTTCTTCGATTCCATAAACCAGGGGCATGTAAGATTTCTTATCATGGCCCACTCCATGTTCGCCAGTGATAGTTCCGCCTGCAGCCACACAGAGTTTCATGATTTCAGTAGAAGCTAGTTCCACTTTTTCTAGTTCCTCAGAGTCAGAACGGTCAAATAAAATATTGGGGTGTAGGTTTCCGTCCCCAGCATGAAAAACGTTTGCAATGTTTAAATCATAGCGGTCACCTATTTCGGATATTTTCAGTAATACCTCTGGAAGTTTGCTACGAGGCACGGTAGCATCCTGGACTAGAAGGTCCGTAGCTATTCTTCCCATGGCTCCAAAAGCTTTCTTTCGACCCTGCCAAAGTTTCTGACGCTCCTCTGAAGTAGCTGCTGAACGCACCTCTGTAGCCCCTGAATTGTTGCAGTCCGAAACAGCTTTTTGGACATCTGCACCCAGGCCTTTCTCAATACCGTCAAATTCCACCACTAGTGCGGCGTTAGCATCGGCTGGGTATCCTCCTGCGAACACACTGGCTTCTACAGCTCGGATTGTAGCGCCATCGACAATCTCCAGTGCAGCGGGCAATAAACCTCTTGCCATGATGGAGGTAACGGCTCTTCCAGCATCCTCAATACGGTCGAATATTGCCAGCAATGTTTGTACTGCTTCTGGTTTCGGTAACAGTTTCACTTCCACTTCTGTAGCAATCCCGAAACATCCTTCAGAGCCAACGAAGACACCGACCAGGTCATAGCTTCCTCGTTCTCGTCCGAGGCCCCCTAATTGTAATATCTGCCCTTCATAAGTTACGATAGTTAGTCCAGTGACATAGCGTGAAGTAACCCCATATTTCAGGCAGTGAGGCCCCCCAGAATTTTCTGCCACATTTCCGCCAATTGTGCACGCGCTCTGAGAGGCGGGGTCTGGGGCGTAATAAAGGCCGAAAGGTGATGCTGCTTCTGACAAATGAGCGTTAATAACTCCAGGTTGAACTACTGCTCTTCTATTATCGGCGTCAAGCTCGAGAATAGTGTTCATCCTTGAAGTTCCAATAATTACTGAAGTTGGCTCAGCCAGGGCGCCTCCTGAAAGGCCAGTACCAGCACCTCTGGGGACAACCTTGATTCCATTTTGCGACAATAGTTTGAAAACATTACTTACCTGGCTGGTGCTGTCTGGAAGCACTACAGCTAGGGGCGTACTCCGATAAGCGGTTAGACCATCAGACTCATAGGCGAGTAGCCGATCTCTATCCGTAAGAACCCATTTACTACCAACGATGTTCTTTAGGTCTCTGGCTAGATTTTTAGGTAACGATTCCATAGGCGCCAAATTATCCGTGGCTAATTGCCTGCCACGTACTTCGTGAAGGCACCGCCCGCCCAGCTTAGCGAATTTGGACCTTCGGCAGCATAGATATTTCCGTCCTCGTCTACGGCGACACCTTCACCTGCCGTACCCTGGTATACACGACTCTCACGCTCGAACGGCGGAACGAACGCGACGATTCGGTCTTCATCGACCGGACCTATACGGACCCCGTTTCGCCAGTTCGGATGATTCGTCGGACTGGACTCTGAATCGATAGCGTACACCATCTCGTCCTTGATGAAGATCCCGCTGATACGACCATAGCTATAACGCGAGTCCAAGTAATTACCGTCCGCGTCATAGATTTCCAGACGATGGTTACCGCGATCAGCGATCCACAGCCGGCCCTGGGAGTCGAAGGCGAGCGCGTGAGGGGTTCGGAACTGGCCGTGCTCGACACCTATCTCACCCCATTCCATTACGAACTCACCCTGTGGGGTGAACTTCTGGATACGTGCGGTTTGGCCAGCGTCGCGACCTAAATTCATCGCCTGATTTGACGTCATGCCCTGGCCATTGTGGCCGTCAGAGACGTAAATGGATCCATCCGGCCCGGTCACCACATCATTGGGCTGATTGAATTGTCCGGGTGCATTCCCTGGCTGGCCCGCTACACCGAGCGTCAGAAGGACTTCTCCCTCGGAACTGAACTTCCACACCTGATGACCTCGCGTACCCTCACGGTTACCCGCAAAGTCAGTGATCCAAACGTTACCTTCGGCATCGACATGGATACCATGCGGAGTGACCATGAGATCGGCTCCGAAGTTTGCGAGCACCTCGCCGGTGTTACGATCGAACTTGAAAACTGGGGGAACCGGATTCGTCTCGCAGTTCACTGGTTCTCCATCACCGAAGCTACCTGCTCCACAACGTTCGTAAGCCCATATGTGTCCGTCATGCGGATCGATGTCGACTCCAGCTGTGGTCCCCCACTCCCTTCCTTCAGGGAGATCACCCCAGTTCGTGATGACGGACGTGGTCGGGTTCACAAGACCGTCGCCTGTGATGAGGTTGCCACTTGAATCCGCAGTGACTGAGCTGCCTGATGGAGCACATCCTGCCATTCCGACGATAGCGACTACCATGATCGTCAGATAAGAATACTGAGTCCGCATCATAATCTCCTTTTTTATACTTTTAGGTAGCTTTCCTGCTACACCAATATTTCCGACCTAGTAATACCCTCCATCAGCCGAGTCTGCTTGCAATAAATATTATGGCGACTGTCGTCATTCCAGCTAGGCCCAAGTATGAGTATACGCGCATTGCCTTGCCGGGTCGGTGCTCCTCGGGCATTGCTGGAGATGTAACGCACTTTAGGTTCAAAAATCCAATGATAGGTCCCGTCAGGAAGGCGACGATAGTTACAAAGTCCACTAGCTGTGTCATGCTGGTCTGGAATAGTTGTAAGACAGCGGTCATAGCAATACCGATTAGAATCACTGCAACCCAGTAAGGCCTGCTAATGGGTGCGTTTGCTGTTTTAGTTGGGTCATTAATGGTGAGTACTTTTACTGCCCGATCTAGTACCCTTGGATAGCCGTCTGCAACGGTCAGGGCAGTCGACATCATGGCTGTTAGAGCGGTGATTGTCATCAGCCATTTGGTCCAGGAGCCGAGTGTTTGGACATATAGGTCAATTAACTGTGTTGAGAATACTGCACCATTAGAGCTAAATTCTGTTCCCGATCCATACATAACACCAGCACCTAGAGTAAGAAATGCAAAGGCCAGGATCGCCGTTCCCATGTAGGCAATTTTAAAGTCTAGCCTTGCCGTGGCCACACTGGCTTTTATTCCGGTGGCCTGATTCTTGGCAAGGGTCCATAGAGAGCTATAGAGGGATATCAAAATGTCTGAAGGCATCCAACCAGCCAGTGCGAGCATGAATGCAAGGGTGACTGTGCTACCAGCTGGTGGTATCAGACTTATGCTGAAAGTAGAAAAGTCAGTTTGAGGGGCTACAACAAAAGCAGCAATAAGTGTGGAAACAGCCAATGTCAGCAGTATCACTTTAATCGCTATGTCTAACGCCGAGTATCCAACCCTAAGTAACACGGCACACAAAGCATACATCAGTGCGGATGCGAGAACGGGACTTACTGCAGTGCCAAGAGCAAATTGAAACAAGGAGGAGGTGAAGAGAATGATTGCTGCGTTGGTGATGACTACAGTAAAGACTGCCAGAGCGAAAAATAACCAGACGGCCCATTTCCCAATCCGGCGGTATCCCTCTACTAAGCTTTCCCCAGTGGCGGCAGCGTAGCGAGGTCCGTACTCAAAGAAGGGGTACTTTAGAGCTAGGGCAAAGATAATAACTCCAGCTAGTGCGAATCCTGCCTCTCCACCGGCACGGGTGGACTGAACGAGATGAGAAACTCCAATGGCACTTCCCGCCCAGAGCAACCCCGGACCGAAGCTTCGTAGAAATTCTTGCATACCACCATTGTTCGAGTTT
>CAWWAX010000007.1:0-38066 GCA_963935005.1 uncultured bacterium
CAGACCCTACCTTCGTTTCCCACTGCAGATCGTCGAAAAATTTCGACCTGTTCCACCAGGACCAGCATAACATGGACCACCAGATCCAGGTTGAAGGGTTGAAAAGAGGAGGCGCCGTACTGAGTAAAACACCTCCTCTTTCTATATATACTTAAACTAAAATTTGAATTCTAGTTCGATTCAGGTGTCACTTCGTCGATAATATCTCCCAACTGTTCGTATGCCATCGGGTCATTCTGATTGAAACTTTCTATAGTCCCAGCAATACGACCATCTGGTCCGACAACTATTACAGCCCTACTATCAACCATCTCATTACCCCTCAGGCCACCGCCAAAAGCTTCATAAGTAGCACCGTTATTGTCGGCGTCACTAGCAAAAAGAAATGGCAAATCTATATCCTTTGCCCAGGAACCCAATTCTTCTTCAGAGTCGTTTGAAATACCGACTAAAACGACATTTTGTCCGCCGTTAAAAAGGCTTGCGTACTGATCACGGTACGCTGTCATTTGGACTGTTCAGCCACGCGTCCTGACCTTAAAGAAAAACGCAAGCACCACGGTTTCTCCACGGAGATCGGACAAACGAACAGGATCTTGTAAAACTCCGTAACGTGTAGCACCCTTCATAGTAAAATCTGGCGCTATTTCTCCTACTTCAATCAATGTAGAACTCCCTTGTGCATTGGCCCCTTGAGAACCAAGAGAAAACCCAAAGACCAAGGCCAAAAAAACTAATGTCCAACGAAACCCCATTCGAGTATCTCCTTTCTTGACTCAAAAAAAATATATATCTGCCGAAGTATACTGATATTTCTTTTCGGGCGCATCATCTCTAACTAAGTCGACCCAAGACATAAAACATAGAGGACGGCAAGCTCGATTGATCAAAAGGGAGACCACTACTACTGTCCAACTCAAAAGGATCTTCTTATCAGTCAGGAAGTGTCAAAGCTACCAACTCGGCCGACCTGTCGGGAGTGCCTCCCACAGCCAAGACTATGTACTGCTTGCCTTCCAGGGCGTAGGTCATCGGCAACCCAGTCTGACTACCTGGGAGATCTATCTCAGCTAAGATTTTCCCTGTAGCTTTCTCATGAGCACGGAGGACTGGATCTCCTCCTGCTCCTTCCCCCGCAAAAACCAGAGTTTTCGTCACGAGAATTCCCGCCCGAGTAGGCTTACCTGTTCTTCCAATTGTTAATCCTTGAAGTGCGGGATGATCCTCAATAGAAGACGGAGTGTCACCATTGGGAATCATCCATAGATGCTCCCCACTATTAAGATCAATCGCGGTGATACGGCCATATGGTGGTTTCATCAATGGCAATCTCTGAGGACCACGAGCTGAAGCACGACCCTGTATATAACGCATCGTAGAAACCTCTGGATCCTGAACTAGACCATAAACAGAAGGGTTCATTCTTGAACCCACGTAAATGACTCCAGTTTCTGGATCCACTGCACCGCCTTCCCAATTCGCTCCACCTAGGCTTCCTGGAATAGTCAAAGTCCCACCAGTTTGATTCTCTTGATCAATGACTGAAGGTGGAGTAAAAAGCTCGCCAATACGAAAACGTGACACTATCTCTTCAGCCTCGGCCCTCAGCTGTGGAGTGAAGTCTATCAGGTCCTCTATTCGGACGCCTTGTCGATCATACGGAGCTGGCTTAGTAGGAAAAGGTTGAGTAGGCGAAGTCCTTTCCCCTGGAACATCCGAAGATGGTACAGGAGTTTCTACGATAGGCCATACTGGCTCACCATTTCTTCGATCAAAAACGTAAGCAAAGTTTTGTTTTGTAAGCTGAACCACTGCTGGAATTTCACGACCATCTACGGTGATATCGACAAGAATAGGAGATGTGGGGTTGTCATAATCCCAAATATCATGATGGACAATTTGATAGTGCCAAACCCTTTCGCCAGTTGCGACTTCCAGTGCAACCAAACTCGATGAGAACAGATTGTCACCCAATCGATGACCACCATAGTAATCCCCAGTAGCACCCTCTACTGGAAGGTAGACATACCCGAGATCAGGATCGACCGCAAACGGTGCCCAGACTGCTGCATTCCCGGTATATGACCAGGAGTCATCTTCCCAGGTCTCGTTACCCACTTCTCCTTCCAAAGGAATCGTATGAAAAATCCAATTCTGCCTGCCTGTTCTCACATCGAAACCTCTGACATGGCCAGGAACGTTTTCGGGCGATGGGGGTCTTCCCCCAACAGCCAGTGCAGCACCCACAATCAAAGTTTCTCCTAATATGACAGGAGGCGAGGAAGACCCAATAATCCCCTCAATAGGATCGACAGGGCGACCCAAACCATTCTTCAGGTCTACTACTCCTTCATTACCAAAAGATTCAATTTGATGACCATTATGAGCATCTAGAGCTACCAAGTGGTAGCCAGGAGTAACCACATAAATACGTTCGTCCCCCCGCCCATCTGACCAATAGGCCACACCTCTACCTGAATTAGGACGCGGAGCTCTGCGAGCTCTCTCGCCCTCATCCATACGCCAGATCCATAGAGTCTCTCCGGAAGCAGCGTTGATTGCGACTACATTTCTTCTGGATCCTGCAGTCGCATAGAGTACTCCATTGACCATCAGAGGAGTGGTAGAACTCCTAATCTCTGGACGGGGACCTTGATTTCTACTACTCCATCGCCAAGCAATTTGAAGGTCTTCAACGTTCTCCCCAGTAATTTGATCTAGACTGGAGTAACTAGTACTACCCAGGTCCCCTCCATAATAAAGCCACTGGCCGTCGGTAGAGCCCTGCTGGGCACTGAGAGGCGCACATAACAGCACGGCACAGCAACCAGCTATAGCACTCTTGAATTTCACGTCCTCTGTCCCCAAATAGCCCCGTTTAGATACATAATCGGAACTAGCAATCGGAACCCTAGGCTAGAAAGCAAAACAATAAAAGAGACCGTCACCCCCTGTACCTCTAAGATCCTCTTGGCCACAACCCCTGCTAGCATGGGCTGCGTTCCAAGAAGTAGGGTTGTCTCCACCACCGATACGATCAAAATGTCCAACTAAAGCACTGCCTTCACCACTCCCTGTCCAATTCTGACATGTAGTGTCCATGTCTCCCGCCACAGCTGTTCCGTCTAGTTGAGAACCAGTGAGAATATCATGACGATTGGGATCATCACCCCTCCCGTTCGTCATTCCGCCCTGTTCATTGAGAACAGTTTCTTTTGTCAGATTGTTTTCTCCATGCAGATTCATAACATCCGTTGCTACTTGCACTCCAGCATAATTGTACCAAGGACCACTCCCAATTCGATCACGTGCATTAATACTAGGAGAATCATCAGAACCAGCAGTACTCAAATAAGCATGCCACATTTGCTCTCCAAACCCTGCTGTGCTAGCTAATGCCTGACAATGCTGATCGGCACCTTCCAGGCCTCCCAAGTCTGCTCCATTCCCCGGCCCCACACTTGTTAGGAAAAAACTCATCATATCTTCAGTATCAGAACCAGATGACATTTCATCACCAGAAGACGTACAAGAGGTCATCCCAAAAAAAATAACTGCAGTCAAGCTCAACCATGTCTTTTTCATGATTCCATCCCCTTAATCTGATTAAAAATTCACACTCCTATAAACTTACGGCCGGCCAGTCGACTCACTCGACTAGACCGGCCGCACAACAGACATCTTAGACAGCTGATCTGATCAAGAGCCTGGCCAGATTCCTTGAGTCCTTTGATCTCCACTAGTTACTGCACCAACACCTTTATAAACAAATTTCTGCACACGCTTTCCTTCATAGGTCTCGGTGGTATAAATATTTCCTTGAGAATCGGTGGCTATGCTGTGTACTGCAAAAAACTGACCTGGCTGTCTGCCACCATCTCCGAAGGTCGTCAAAACTTCCATCGTTTCACGCTCAATTACGTGAACTTTCATATTCTGACCATCGGCTAAGTAGATATACTTTTGATCTGCATCCTTAGAAAGTGCTATGTCCCAAGTGGATCCTTGAGATAGAGTCTCTGGAGCAACGAAGGCCTCCATTACATATTCCCCATCTAAAGTAAACACTTGGATTCTATCCGAAGCACGATCACAAACGTAGAGGAGTCCATCATTTGCAGGAACTGCACAGTGCACTGGACCTCTGAATTGTTGCGCAGGTGGAATATCTGGACTGTATCGACCAAGCGGACCATCATCTGGGACATTGGCGTAAGCTCCCCAGAAGCGCTTAAGCTCACCCGTACTCGCATCTAGAACAGCTACGCGCTTATTCAGGTATCCGTCAGCTAGATACATCTCATTACGATCCGCATCAAATCCGATTTCGGCAACCCGCCCAAAATTCTCCGTATCGTTACTTCCACCTTCATATATCGATCTTCCACCGGCAGCCGTACCAGTCATACGTGCCCCAGAGCTACCAATCTGCATAAGAAATTCACCGTTCCTAGTGAATTTCAGAACTTGAGCGTCTGCCTGACCATTGCCACCGATCCAAACGTTATCAGCGTGATCTATCGTGATTCCATGATTCGATTGTGGCCACTCGTAAGCACCGTCTTCTGTTGGTCCTCCCCATGAGTTTACCAGATTTCCCTCAGCATCAAACTCTAAGATATTGGGTGCTGGGATACAGCATTCACTGAGGGGTGGATCTTGAGCAGCCCCAATTTCAGTATTTGCAGCGAATGTGGTCTGACGATGAATAATCCAGACGTGATCCCTGGAATCTACATCCACACCGATAGTGGATCCCAAGATCCAATGATTAGGTAATGGCTTTGGCCAAAACGGATCTACCTCAAACATTGGTGCCTGTATCATGTCAGCTGAACTCGCCTGTGACGTCTCACCACTAGTACATCCACCGATCAGCACTGTCGTCAAAGCGATTCCAACTAAAAGAGTACGTCTAAAATCCATTGATCCTCCTCTGTGTCTCCCATACAAATGCAACGAACTGGTCTCCAAAACTACAGCACCTAGCACACCTGGCCATGATAAACATAAAATCAATGAACATTCGTACTATGTGATGCCAACACACGATGGTACGGTGTGCTGGTGACAAACTTCACTTAAGTTGTACGTTATCGCAACTTGATTACGCAAGTGTTTCAATAGAAAAGCTATGAGCCAATATTTTGTGATAAAAGCTAAAAGTGTGTTTTTTGAGTCAGTCAGGATTGTAATCCTAACTACATTCATGAGTCTGGCTGTTACTGAGTCAGCTTCACCTCTGACTGAAACAGTATCTCACGATACACCAGCTGACGTGACCGTTCAGGCTTTCTTAAGACCTGTAGGCAATACACTGCATTTTGTTGTACGTGTTCCCCTGACGGCCATGCAAGATATCAATTTTCCATTGATCGGACCTGGATTTCTAGACTTTGAAAAAGCTGAACCCATGCTCAGGGATGGTGCGATGTTGTGGGTTGGCCAGCCAGTCAAAATGTACGAAAATGGTAGGCTCCTCGATTATCCCAACATCGTCTCTATTAGAGCTTCACTTCCCTCAAACCGCTCTTTTAGAACGTATGAAGGAGCTTTAGAACAAACCTCAAAACCACCACTCTCAAATGATGTCCAGTTAATCTGGGAGCAGGCGATGTTGGACATACATTTTCAATACCCTATTCAGTCTGCAACTTCTGAGTTCTCAATACATCCAGGACTTGATCGTCTGGCTTCTCGTGTAATGACAGTCCTTAAGTTCCTGCCACCTACTGGTGAAGAACGAGCTCTGATGTACACTGGAGATCCTGGCCTGGTCACTCTCGACCCTCAATGGCACCAAGCAACTATCCAGTTTATTAAATCTGGATTTTACCATATTTTGGGAGGAATCGATCACCTACTATTCATCCTATGCCTCGTAATACCATTCCGCCGATTACGAGGACTCATACCAGTCGTAACATCCTTTACGGTGGCACACTCCATCACCTTGATTGCTTCAGCATACGGTTTTGTCCCTGACACTCTATGGTTTCCTCCCTTTGTAGAAATGTTGATCGCACTGTCAATCATTTACATGGCCATAGAAAATATTCTTGGCGCTAAATTAGAAAGACGTTGGATTGTCACCTTTGGTCTAGGTCTGATTCACGGATTCGGCTTTTCTTTTGCACTGTCAGAATCAGTACAATTTGCAGGACGTCATCTAATACTCTCCCTGCTATCCTTTAACGTAGGTGTAGAACTAGGACAAATCTTAGTGCTTATTGTGTTGATACCTGTTTTAGATTTCTTATTTCGTTTCATCGTAAAAGAAAAAATTGGTTCTATCCTAATCTCTGCGATGGTTCTGCACACAAGTTGGCACTGGTTTACTGCACGCCTGGAAATCCTAAACGAATATGCGGTAGACTGGGCCAGCCTGGTGGGACAGTTCCTTAGAAATCCTTTTGGTGCACTGATCTTGCTTCTAATTACCGTAATTTTGACACGGTTTATAGTTTACAGAAATAAAACAACAGTCAGTTGATTATAGACGATTTTCAATAAGCTAAAGCATAAGCTTCACGTCGCGGGTCAGCCGCCGCAGTCAAGGTTCCCGAGCCTTCCAGTAGGATCATCTGGGCACCTCCAAAAGTAGCTGTCCAGCCATTCACCACGTTGGGGATATGCCCCTGATCAGCAAGACCCTGCAGCATATAAACTGGAAACCGATCCTCAAAAGCTACCCTCAAATCCTGATAACTTCTGAAGCGAGGTGCTTCGATCGCTTCCTGTGGAGTCATTCCAAACATAAATAGATTGTTGAGAATCTGGACTAAAGACTGTACCTGACTATCCCCTCCAGGGGTGCCAAGAGTAAAAGAAAAACTACCGTCGAGATTTAATCCCATTGTTGGCGTCAGCGTATGGTAAGGTCTTTTCCCTGGAGCGACCACATTAGGATGGCCTTGATCTAGAGTAAACAATGCTCCTCTATTCTGAAGGACCACACCTGTCTCTGGTTCCAGTAGTCCAGAACCGAAAGAGCCAAACAGGCTTTGGATCCAACTGACAGCATTGCCCCACTGATCTACCACTGTTAGGTAAACAGTGTCGCCACCATCATCCATATCTCCCGGTGATTCTGAAGTGGCTAATTCAGAGCCGATTCCACTCAAAACATTTTCAGCTGCCATCGACTCAATTAAAGTAGCTCTAGATCGCAAATAATCTGGTTCCAGTAGTCCAGAGAGAGGGATTTTTTCGAAAGAAGGATCTGCCACCCATCGATCTCGATCCGCAAAAGCAAGCTTCTTAAGTTCTATCAATGTATGGAGATAAGCCTGTGAGTTGTGGCCCATCTCTTCTAAATCGTAACCTTTTGCCATTTCCATCAATTGCAGCTGGGCTATTCCCTGTGTATTGGGTGGCAGCACCAAAACTCTACGATCCAGATAATTACCCTCTAGAGGAGTTACCCAGGTCGTCTGATGATCTCTGAAGTCATCGGTCCTCAGGTAACCTCCCTGACTTTCCAGGAAGTCAGCAATCTGGCTAGCAGCAGCACCTCTGTAGAAGCCGCTTTTACCATTTTTCGCTATTGTCTCTAAAGTCTCTGCCAAGGCCGGATTTTTCAAAAGAGACCCTACGCTAGCTGGCTGACTCACTGGCAGGTAAAGTGCCTTAGCTGGTTCGTTCAGATGTTCCGATGCACCAGCGATATCACTTACCAGTCGAGTAGACACTGGGAAACCTTCTCTTGCGTATTGAATTGCTGGAGCCAACGCTTCTGACAAAGAGATCGTACCAAATCGGCTTAATGCATCATCCCATGCAGCAACCGCTCCTGGAACGCTTACAGAAAGAGGGCCTGAAGACGGAACTTCATCCTGGCCAGCTACATCAAAGAATTCAGGTGTGGCCAACGAGCCCGCTCTGCCGCTACCGTTCATCCCTACGACTTCACCTGTCTCTCCATCATAAAAGATCCCAAAAGCATCTCCACCAACACCATTCATATGTGGACGCACCACTGCCAATATTCCTGCCATGGTTATGGCAGCATCAACAGCATTACCACCGTTCTTCAAGACTGTGTATCCTGCAGCAGTGGCTAGGGGATGGTCTGAGACCACTGCCCCATTTATCCCTCTTACATCAGGCCGATTCATACTGGGAAACTGCATACCTTGATCTGGTAGGCTAGTGTCCTCTGCAGGAACATTACACCCAAAAATAGCCATCATAGCCATTGGGACAGCGAAACGTGTCAGAGATATTTTCCGCATTGGTCTTTTTCTCCTGAATCATTCATGGGACCGAGATTTAGAGCAACGAAATCACATTGCTTTATTTCCTTTCCTTGTAGAATCTAGCGAATATTAACGGCAAACTAACAGTTCTAGCCAGGACAAATAGCATCAGTGGTATAAATCTTGCAAACTAAACTTTATCTGATACGAAGTGGCCAGAGGATCAAAAGATCAATGAACAGAAGAAAAAGAGTCTTATTTGGAATAACATTCGCCTTGATTTTTCCTGTAGTATTGTCTTGTGACGATTTTTTCAGTGAAGACCTTGCCACTGGACCAGTGATGTGTACAAAAGAAATGAGGGCAGGGATTATTCTGAATGTTGTAGACGGACTCAGTGGTAATCCGGCTCTTTCTGGATCGACAATCACCCTTCAAGATCAAAGCTATGTAGAAACCTTTCCCCGGGGATCATCTGCTGGAGCTTGGGAAAGAAAAGGAAATTATGACATCATTATCAGCCACACTGACTATCTAACCTGGCTGCGTCGGAATGTACTTGTTACTGCAGATGAATGTCACGTCCAAACTGTTAAAATAGAAGCTAAACTCCAAGGTAGGCCATAGCTATACACCCGCGGCCCGTCAGACTCAGATCTGGCCTAATCCTATCACTGCTTTCCTAGATTGACAGCAAGATATCATGGAAGTTCCTTTCGTCTGAGATCTACTTCCAAACGCCCATCCACAAATACCATCACCGGAAGAACATTATATTGGAATGGATGCCCTTCCAAAACCATAAAATCAGCTTGCTTGCCAGATTCAATGCTCCCCAGTTGATCGCCCAAGCCTAAAATCTCAGCGGCATTCAGGGTGCCCATCTTTAGTGCCTCTACTTCAGTGGTCCCATTTCGAAAAGCCCAGGCAGCATTCAAAGCAGGTTCTCCACCCAATCGACCTATGGGTGAGGCACGACGGGACCCTCCGGGACCGAAAAATGCCACCTTGACACCAGCACGACTTAGGACCGCTGGGCCTTCTATGCTCCAGCCTGCCCCACCACCCCTAATCTCCGAAGATGCTGCTCCAGAATTACCCAAGATTACTCCTACGTCTGCCGCGGCCAGGTCCTCCGCAATCTTATGAGTTTCTACTCCGCCAGCGACAACCAGATTTAGATTGAAATCTTCTGCTATCTTCATAGCTTCACGGATTTCATCCACCGTATTGGCTTGGAAAATCGCAGGAACTTTTCTTTGAATGACGGGCATCATAGCCTCTAATCTCTGATTATAGTCACTCGGTTTTTTATTTTCAGCGTAATCTCTTGCATTCTTCAGGCTATTACGGATCAGCTTTGAAGCAGCAACTAATGTAGCTGGTATCTCTGAAGTCTGGTTCCAAAATCGAGAAGTCTGAGACGTCAGCGAAAAGACTAGACTACTAGGCTCTTTTACCGCCATTTTTTCAAGGTCCAGTCCGACTGGCTTTATGACGACACCTGAACCTCCAATAAAGTTTTGAGTCCCTGGAGTAACATTGATCGAGGTTACTCCAATCTCCAAGTTAACTTTGTAGGAGGGAAACCAAGGATCTACAGCGTATATTGCGTTCATTTCAGGAACTGCGGGTTCTGTGATCTCATCATTCTGGACCTGCCACTTGAGATCACCTATCCAATCATTGGGAAATGCCCTGGCCAGGATCCATCCAGGCAGAATCACCCTTCCTCCAACGTCCAGCACAGGAATACCATCAGGGAGTTTTTCGATTGTTCCTACTTCTTTGAATTTACCCCTCTCAACCAGGATCGTCCCATTACCAATCTCTCCATTGCTGACCGTAAATAGATGCGCATTCGTGATTGCAAAAACGTCATCTTCTGAAGTTATGTTTCCTCTGACTGAACCAAATGGTCCTACAGTGCGCGGCCGATCAACCTGTAACTCTTCTGGTCTTTCATACTCAAGCACTCCGTCCACGAAAACACGCTCTACACGATCTGCCGTCAAATCCAAAAAATGGCCATCCAGGAGTACTAAATCGGCATCTTTGCCTTCTTCTATGCTACCCACACGATCATCGAGCATCATGGCCTTAGCCCCATTGATAGTCATGACTTCGAGTGCCTGCAAATCAGTTAAGCCATGTCTTGCTAAAAAAGCTCCATATTCTCGAAAATCTTTAAAGTGCTGTGCAGACATGTCGGTCTGAATACTCGCAGAGATGCCTGCATCTAAAAGGTCCTTCAGAAGATTACGAGGTCGATCATCCCCAAAATATTGGACGATCATCATGGGGCCGATCACTGGTACAATCTTTGTCTCTTTGACAAGTTCAATGATGGGGAATATCTCCTCCGCATGGCCAAGTGCCAGACGATCGATGAAACCGTACTTCCTGGCCAATCGCATCACCATCATGATCTCACTAGGATAGTGCGAGTGTGCATGGACCATCACTTCACCACGTATGACAGCTGCAAACGCCTCAAGTCGCTCGTCAATGGCAGGAGCTCCTTGAAGCAGTCCGGATTCGTAATCTTCCTGCTCTTTTATGTAGGCTTCAGCTCGACGAAAATACTCATCCGCAGTCGCATACCAACCCATCACTGTCTGAGGGGTTTCTCCAGGACGCAAATTAATGAGTGGACGAACGGCCATCTTGAGGTCTACATAGGGTTTGAAAATCATCCCCTGACCTGGAGTGCTTTTCATTTTCAATGCAACCGACTGTCCACTGCTTATAATCCCACTGCCGGAGCGAGTAATCACCGAAGTGACTCCCCCCGAAAGTGCAACTTGAATCATTGGATCATCCAAATTCAAGTTTTCGACAGCCTTCCACTCTGCAGTAACCGGTCCTGGTATGGAACTCCTCCCAGACCTGTCCAAAGCAATATGAGAATGAGCGTCAATCATTCCTGGTATGACAACTTGAGCCTCATATTGCTTGAATCCAGGAGGACGACTGACCGACTTTCCTACCTCTCTAATCTTACCGTCCTGAACTAAAATCTCTCCTTCCATAAGAGTTCCATTAGTGACGGTATAGATCTTTTCAGCCTTAACAACTATCGCTTGAGATTGTACGGTAGCACTCACGGCCACTACAGTCCCAAACGCACCTAGTAATGTCAGACTTACCAAAGCCAGGCATATTTTTATGCACTTCAATTCATATGAACTGTCCATCATCTACTCACACTCCTGTCCGTCTAGAGCACTCTCTCAGTTCCAGTAAGCTCCTGCTGGAAGCATTCCAGACCAATCTTTTTCAAACCAAGTACACCAAGGTTCTGACAACCGAATCCAATCCATGGCGGGCTGTCCTATCGGAGCACCTGGCGGCGGCGCAACCTGATCGATTCCTCTATAATTTTCTGCGGGTCTATCCAAAAACCGCTGGATGTCCTTAGCTAAGAATTCAGCCAAGCTTCCTTCCTGCTGGTTCGAACTCATCGATCCACTCACCATCCTCAACATTGAAGACGCTGTCCCTCGCACTTCTAGCATTGGCGAGTTGGCTGCTAACCATTTCACCCTGTCGATCACAACACCCACAACGGCTCTTTTTACTGACATATCATAGGGACTGTCCGTTTCCGCACCCAACGTCGTCTCGAATAATCGAGTCAGAACATCTCGAAGACCTGGCAAAGTAGGATCAAGAGCATTCTGCTCGACTAAACGAGCTGCTCTACTTTCTTCTAATAGAAAATTGACTGTGTGACTAGCAGCGACTACTGCTGGAGTCACAGCATCAAACGCCGATCCAGTGTATCTCGGAAACATCTCCCGATGCCGACCATATCCTGGCGGCCTTGGAGGTATTAAACTCAAAATGTGATCGGGCACTTTCAATTCCGACAGTTGCAAGGTACGCATCAATGCATCTATGGCTTCACCTTGAGCTTTAGCCGAGACTCTTTGGAAGGGTTGTAGCCCATCCCCTCTCATCGCATAAGTATATTCCACACCACCCACGGCCGATGCAGTCGATTCCACCTGGAAACGGTGATGCAAATATAGGGGTACCAAAGTTTCTTCAATTGTGGCCATGGGCGCACCTGACTGAATCGCTTCAACTCCAAATCGGCTTAAAGCGACATTCCTTACGTCCATCATCCTATGAAGTTCGACACCAACATCGCTTCCGTTCGCCCATTGGTCAGCTTGCGGAGTTGTTGAAATATCCTGATTCGACATATATCGGATGTCGTCACCCCATGCTACTTCCAGGATACTCCCCAATTCGTCAGTTTCATTGGTTCCATCGGCGAATTCCCGATATCCATAGTTCACTGCGACCTTATCCCAGTCTCCTATATCAATGTCATAAACTTCAGAGTAATCCAATGAACCATCATTGTTTAGATTTACTAAATGATGGGGATAATCCATGACCGAGATGCGTCCTGCCCCGCTGTTATAGTAGTTGTGTCCTAAACCAATAGTGTGACCCACTTCATGAGCGGAAAGCTGACGAATTCTAGCTAGCGACCACTCTGCAAGTTCTGGTGGTGTTTCATCTCCATTTTCATAGGGTGACAATAACCCTTCAGCAATCATATAATCCTGTCGGATTCTAAGAGACCCAAGAGTCACCACGCCCTTCATGATCTCACCAGTTCGCGGATCCGTCACCGATCCTCCCGTACTCCATCCCCTAGTGGACCGGTGGACCCAGTTGATGACATTGTAACGAGCGTCAAGAGAACTGACACTGTCTGGTCGCATCTCCACTTGAAAGGCATCGATGTAGCCAGCTGCTTCGAAAGCCTGATTCCACCACCTCGCTCCATCCAGAAGAGCAGATCGGATTGGCTCGGGAGTTCCTGGATCTAAATAGTAAACTATCGGTTCAACCGCTTCGCTCATTCGAGCTGAAGGGTCTTTTTTCTCTAGACGGTGACGCCTGATAAAGCGCTGAGTCATCGGCTCCCCTAATGGTACAGCGTAATCTTGGTATGTGGCCGCTCCAAAACCTGCCTGTGGATCGAAAGCCCTCGGAACATAGTCATCATCTGGCAGTGCAACGAAGGAATGGTGGAGACGAATGCTCGCGGCTTCTGCAGAGGCTGCGACACTGCCAACCCCTTCAAAATTAGGATTGCCACCACCGAATCCCCTTCCTCCACCGCCACTTCCAGGTTGTTGGATAAAAGTCAACTCGGCTTCCATCTCAGTATTAGTCGGGAATGAATTAGTCATCTCCATATATATGGAGCTCCTGCTACTATCCAAACGATAGGTTCCTGGCTGCATGCGCTGAGCTGCATTTATAGCATCTCTCAATAGAAATTCAGTAGCATTGACGAGTACTCTCCCTTCTGTTTGTCCTTCCGCCGTGAAGCCCCAAAGCACCGAACGAGCAAAAGCATCCTCGACAGCCTTTACCTCGCTTTGGTTGTCCGTAATCGCACGGAATTGGTAGTTGGGCTGCACCATCAACACTTTCCGCCCGACTTTTTCAAACATGACGATCCTTGATCCACGCAGAGCTCCTCGGTCTAAACCAAGATCGTTGGAACCAAGACCAGCTCCATAGCCCACGTAGTGAATCATTTCCTGGTTCAGCTCGGGCACCTCTAGCCACAGCTCTCCTCTATTCCCATCCCAATACAAAGGCAAAAATCCATCCAATTTTTGCATGCCCTCTGTCATCTCGTCTATAGAAGGTAAATCGTCGGAGTTTACTTGCCCCTGAGATTGGGAAGCTTTCAGAGCGGAACTGGCTCCAACTACCTGAAACAAAACTAAGGACATCGTTATAACAACTATCTTTAACTCTTTGCAAACCATGAGTGGATCTCCTCATCGAACAAGACACTGAATTTGACATAATCTGTGACACAAACTTCTACCAACATGCACTAAAAATGAGCTGGATGCTAATACACATTCTCGACGACTCACTTGATCAAGTGCCCCCTGAACAATTAATCTCAGGCAGGTCTTTAGTTGCCCTATTGTAAAACAGATCGCATCGTTATGCGATAAACAATTTAATTATTGAAACCAAATAGATTTAATGCCCTTATTAAGGAGGCTACTAGATGCAGTTATTTCTCATGCGGATTTTCGTCGCAGCAATAGTTTTTTCGATGACGATTCCAGGATCAGTCGAAGCACAAAACGCTGACCCTCGTTTAGAGAACCTCAAAAACGAAGCTCTGACCCTCGTACAAGGTCGTGCCAAACAGGTTCAAGAGATCGTCGACCAACTCTTCAGCTTCGGCGAGTTGGGAATGCAAGAGTTTGAGACTCAGAAATATCTGACCGGAATCCTCGAAGAAAACGGTTTCGAGATCGAATTGGGAGTCGCAGGAATGCCCAGTGCGTGGACTGCACGTTGGTCGAACGGCACAGGAAAACCGGTAATCGCACTCGGATCTGACGTTGATGGAATCCCGCAATCGAACCAAAAACCTGGAGTCGCCTATCGAGACCCTATCCTTTCGATGGCACCTGGACACGGTGAGGGACACAACTCAGGACAAGCAGTTAACATCGCAGCTGCTCTTTCCGTACAAGAGATCATGGAACGAGAAAATATCGATGGCACCCTCCTTATATGGCCCGGGATCGCCGAAGAACTCGTGGTTGGTAAGGCATTTTTCGTACGAGAAGGCGTTTTTGACGGTGTCGATGTCAACCTCTTTACTCATGTCAGCAGCAACTTCGGGATGGCATGGGGTCAGGCAGGAGGAAACGCACTCATGTCGGTCCAGTATCGCTTCACAGGGGAGACCGCGCACTCGGCAGGATCACCTTGGAGAGGTCGCTCTGCTCTCGATGCAGTCATGCTCATGGCGAATGGATGGGAATTCAGACGTGAACACATGCGCCCCCCACAACGATCACACTACATCATCGTTGAAGGAGGCGATCAACCTAACGTAGTGCCTCAAACTGCGACCATCTGGTATTTCTTTAGAGAAGTCGATTACGATCATGTTATAGAAATGTACGAAGCCGCTAATCGTATGGCTGAGGGCGCAGCACTAATGACGGGTACAGTGATCGATACGATCCAGACCGTCGGGTCAGCCTGGAGTCGGCATATGAATAAACCCGTGGCCGAAACTACCTACGCCAACATCCAAAGGGTTGGACTGCCAGAATGGTCAGATGATGACATCCTTATGGCCACAGAGTTCCAAAAAGAACTCGGACAGCCCGTCACTGGCCTGCCTACGGAAATCGGCGAACTTCGTGGACCCGTCGATCTTTCCCGTTCCCTCGGAGGCGGTTCAGACGACATCGGAGATATCTCTTGGAACATGCCCACAGTAACTATGCGATTCCCGGCCAACATGCCTGGAGGTCCAGGACATAACTGGGCTAATGGAATCGCTATGGCCACTCCCGTCGCTCACAAGGGAAGCCTTGCTGGAGCTAAAGCTCAGGCACTCACGTTACTCGATCTGTTCCTGGACGGAAAAACCGTCGACGCAGCCTGGGACTACTTCAATGACGTTCAAACTCCAGAACAGGAGTACATCCCATTTATTACTCCAGATGATAAGCCTGCGATTTTCCTGAATGAGAAAATCATGCAAGAGTGGAGACCACAAATGAGACCTTACTATTACGATGCTAGTAAGTTTGATACCTACCTCGAGCAACTCGGTATCGATTACCCAACTGTGAAAAGCAGACCTGTCACAGAAGATAAACGCTAACCAACCAATCAAATCTTTCAGATTGGGTCGGCCGGCACAAAGACGGTCGGCCCAATCCAGCTTTAAGGAGGCTACTAGATGCAGTTATTTCTCATGCGGATTTTCGTCGCAGCAATAGTTTTTTCGATGACGATTCCAGGATCAGTCGAAGCACAAAACGCTGACCCTCGTTTAGAGAACCTCAAAAACGAAGCTCTGACCCTCGTACAAGGTCGTGCCAAACAGGTTCAAGAGATCGTCGACCAACTCTTCAGCTTCGGCGAGTTGGGAATGCAAGAGTTTGAGACTCAGAAATATCTGACCGGAATCCTCGAAGAAAACGGTTTCGAGATCGAATTGGGAGTCGCAGGAATGCCCAGTGCGTGGACTGCACGTTGGTCGAACGGCACAGGAAAACCGGTAATCGCACTCGGATCTGACGTTGATGGAATCCCGCAATCGAACCAAAAACCTGGAGTCGCCTATCGAGACCCTATCCTTTCGATGGCACCTGGACACGGTGAGGGACACAACTCAGGACAAGCAGTTAACATCGCAGCTGCTCTTTCCGTACAAGAGATCATGGAACGAGAAAATATCGATGGCACCCTCCTTATATGGCCCGGGATCGCCGAAGAACTCGTGGTTGGTAAGGCATTTTTCGTACGAGAAGGCGTTTTTGACGGTGTCGATGTCAACCTCTTTACTCATGTCAGCAGCAACTTCGGGATGGCATGGGGTCAGGCAGGAGGAAACGCACTCATGTCGGTCCAGTATCGCTTCACAGGGGAGACCGCGCACTCGGCAGGATCACCTTGGAGAGGTCGCTCTGCTCTCGATGCAGTCATGCTCATGGCGAATGGATGGGAATTCAGACGTGAACACATGCGCCCCCCACAACGATCACACTACATCATCGTTGAAGGAGGCGATCAACCTAACGTAGTGCCTCAAACTGCGACCATCTGGTATTTCTTTAGAGAAGTCGATTACGATCATGTTATAGAAATGTACGAAGCCGCTAATCGTATGGCTGAGGGCGCAGCACTAATGACGGGTACAGTGATCGATACGATCCAGACCGTCGGGTCAGCCTGGAGTCGGCATATGAATAAACCCGTGGCCGAAACTACCTACGCCAACATCCAAAGGGTTGGACTGCCAGAATGGTCAGATGATGACATCCTTATGGCCACAGAGTTCCAAAAAGAACTCGGACAGCCCGTCACTGGCCTGCCTACGGAAATCGGCGAACTTCGTGGACCCGTCGATCTTTCCCGTTCCCTCGGAGGCGGTTCAGACGACATCGGAGATATCTCTTGGAACATGCCCACAGTAACTATGCGATTCCCGGCCAACATGCCTGGAGGTCCAGGACATAACTGGGCTAATGGAATCGCTATGGCCACTCCCGTCGCTCACAAGGGAAGCCTTGCTGGAGCTAAAGCTCAGGCACTCACGTTACTCGATCTGTTCCTGGACGGAAAAACCGTCGACGCAGCCTGGGACTACTTCAATGACGTTCAAACTCCAGAACAGGAGTACATCCCATTTATTACTCCAGATGATAAGCCTGCGATTTTCCTGAATGAGAAAATCATGCAAGAGTGGAGACCACAAATGAGACCTTACTATTACGATGCTAGTAAGTTTGATACCTACCTCGAGCAACTCGGTATCGATTACCCAACTGTGAAAAGCAGACCTGTCACAGAAGATAAACGCTAGAACGATCTGTGAGAGTCTGGGATCTCGTTGTGACCGGTCCCAGGCTCTCTATCACAGAATTCTGTCCTTGTGGATTAAACTTTTCTCACGACTATTGACCCGTATCGTTCTTTCCCCACTTCACTACAGTCTATTCTAGTAAGGACTTCATCTACCAATTCAATCATACGCAAGCTATTCCCACAAATAATGGTCAACGGGCATTCTTCTTCATAGCGATAAACAAAATTTTCAACTATTAGGTCAACCTCATGATGTCTAACACCATGCAGGTCTAGAAAGATACCAGGCTGATTTTTCTTCCGTGTTATCCTCAAATCTTCAGACATTGCGAGGTCAACCTTTTTTGCTCAATTCGTTAATCGGATCTTTCTTCCACAGATGATGGTCCTATTGCTAACACCTTTCTCAACCAACGACGACGCACCTTCGGAATCTCAGCCCTCAGTCTGTCCTTCTGGACTAACCCCCGACCCAAAACATGGTTCTTCCATTTCAGAGGGATAAAGCCAGACTCGCTGGCCGGCACCGAGATACTGTCCTGACTTAGAATTCGATCCCATTCCTCATCAGTGAGATTATAAGCAATCGACGAAATGTACGTTTCCAGAAATCGTAAAATATCATTGGTAGGCCTCATTTCGTCACGAAACACTGGTGACATTGCCCTTAAGCCGACAGAGAGGACTCTACAATTTTCACTTCTAAACCAAGTATTATTAGGCCATTCGTCACAACCATGTATCCAGAGATCTTTGCCTCTCAACAACCAGTTGAAATCACAATCCAAGATAATTTGATCATCTACATATCTCTTCATTCTCTCAATACCGCTTTTGGTTACTTCAATAGCATCATCTAAGACTTTCTTCCCTCCAGGGAACATGACAGATGAAGTTTCCCAGCCAAAATCTTCAGACTCAGACGCTTGCACCGCATCGCGCCTACGCAAACGGGCCATGAAAAATCCACCCGAATTCAGATGGTAAGGATAAATCCTACAAGCTTTTTCTAAACTTGGATCAAAAAGTTTCTCTTCAAATGAAGTCAAACCAGAATCATGTGGAATTTGTAGGTCGATTTCTTCCAAATACACTGGCTCATCTTTCAAAACAGCATCGATGACTCCTTCATTCTCTTCGGGAGCAAAAGTACAAGTCGAATAAACCACAATTCCCCCAGGACGCGTAAGAGCAATTGCTTTTCTCAGCAAGGCCTCCTGACGTCTAGGAACTGAATTTCGAAATTTTACCGACTCCTTTATTCGGCGATTACTTTTGCGTCGAAGAGTGCCTTCCGCAGAGCACGGAGCATCCACTAAAACCCTGTCAAAAAGAGCTGTATCGGGAAGTCTCAATCCGTCCCCAGAAACCACCATCACATTAGTATGGACCAAGCGATACAGATTGCCTAACAACGCTTGCAGCCTACCTTCATTTCGATCGACTGCAACCAAGCAGCCGCGGTCCTGCATCAAATCTGCAATCTGAGAAGTCTTTCCACCTGGAGCAGCACAAAGATCTAAAATGTGCTCTCCCGGATTGGGCTGCAAAGCGAGTGCTGCCAATCCTGTAGATACCTGCTGGACATAGAAAAGACCTAACCAATGTTCTATCGTATCTGCCACATTGAATGGTCCATCAAGTACCCTGATAAAACTAGGAACCCCCTCTATTTCTTCAACCACAAACCCCTGGTCTACTAGTCGGACTATCAAATCCGGAGAGGCGATCCTACCTGTTCTAACTCTTATAGTGGTGGGATCCCTAGATTGGATTGACTCCTGAAAAGCATTCCAGTCAGGTATCACCTCGCGATAGCGCTCGAATAACATTTCTGCCAACAACTAATGCTTTCTGGATGGAAGAAACTGTGGCTTGGACCTGCCACGATTTCGTCGAATGCGATAAACCATCAAACCTGTAATCAACAAAACTGCCAATGTAGGCCAATATGTATCTGCTTTTACCTGCCAATAGAAATGCGCTACTCCCAGTATCGTCGCCAGATAAGCCAAGCTGTGAAGTTTCTTCCAACGCTTACCCAACCGACGAATCCATCCCTTAGTGGAGGTGATCGCCAATGGAATCAAGAGTACCCATGCTGTGAAGCCAATAGTGATGTACGGCCTCTCGAACACATCTTCTATGATGAACTCAAAATCTAAGGTCTGGTCCAACACAGCGTAGGTTAAAAAGTGCATTGTTAGATAGAAAAATCCAAATAAACCTAAAGGACGACGAATCTTGATTACCTCATTCCACCCTGTCATTCTCCTCAAAGGGCTTACCGACAGTGTTGCCAACAGGAAAACAAGAGAAACATCGCCCAAGCGATGCAAGACCTCTTCTATTGGATTCGCACCTAGCTGATCAGTAAGCAATCTCCACACTAACCAGACGGACGGAGATACTCCGGCAAACCAAGTGAAGCCCCTAAAAAGGATCAAACGCAATCTTTTCTTTGATTGCAATTCAAAGGTCGAGTCAGTCACCAACTAATCAGTAATGAATTCGAAGATCCATACCCGAGTACAGACTTGCGACTTCGTCAGCGTATCCATTGAACATTAGAGTTGGCCTTCTTCGAAATTCTCCTATACGTCTCTCACGAGCCTGACTCCAACGAGGGTGCGACACGTCAGGATTAACGTTTGCGTAGAACCCATACTCTTGAGAAGCAGAACGTTTCCAGGTATTTGTGGGCATTTTCTCTAAGAACCGCATACTAACGATCGACTTGATTCCTTTGAATCCATATTTCCAGGGTACTATCAATCTAATCGGAGCCCCATTCTGATTGGGAAGAGTCGTACCATATACCCCTGTTACAAGCATAGCCAGGGGATGTCGAGCTTCGTCCAAACGCAGACCCTCGATATAAGGCCACTGCAGTACGCTATATCTTTGCCCAGGCATTTGCTCAACATCATTGAGAGTCTGAAACTCCACAAAACGTGCACTTCCAGAAGGTTTGGCCTTATCGATTACATCCTTCAAGGAAAACCCTTGCCAGGGAATCACCATTGACCAGGCCTCAACACACCGCATTCGGTAAACCCTGTCTTCTACCTTTCCAGGCTTAATGAAATCTTCCAGGTCATATGTGCCCGGGTTATCGCAGAGACCACCTACTTCAATAGCCCAAGGCCGAGGCTTCAAGCTATGAGAGTTCCTAGCGGGATCAGACTTTCCCGTTCCAAATTCATAAAAATTATTATATGAAGTGACATCACCAAACGGAGTCAATTCCTCATCGAGTTCAGAACGCACCCTGCTCCAGTCCTTCTGAGAATGTCTACGCTCTCCCAACCCCCCAAAGTCGAAACCCTCCAATCCCATAGAAGCACCTACCCCAATAGCTGCGCTCTTGCCAATGAATTCGCGACGATTCACGTACACATTCTCAGGAGTTATCTCAGACGACGGAATATTTTTGGACTTACCGATCAGCATGTTAGCCTCCAGAAAGTATTTTGCTCAACTGGTAAAAGATAACCCTTATGTCTGTGAATTTCACTGCTGAGATTACAGCAACTCTTTCACCGATCGTCTCTCAATGAGAATCTTGTTATACGTCCGTCTGGCCCAACTAACCATCCAGCTTGAGGTGAAGCAAAACCGACAGCCCAATAAGTCTCTCTGGTAACTGGGATCCAGGTGTTGCCTCCATCAAGTGAAACGTCGCCACCATCTGGTCCGACTGCAAAAACAGTCTGAGTCGGCATCCCGGGAACCCTGGAAGAACCATATATCGGACCTAACATTTCAGGTGTTCCTGCCAGGTCCCATGTTTTTCCGTAATCCAAGGACCGGGCCACGTTATCTGTCCGCAGTGTGTCATTGCCAATGAGTCCACCCATTGCGAGCATCTCTCCTTGGTTCAACACAGCAATTGTTGTCAAGCCAGCCAAGGATCCTCCAACAACTGGGGTCACTGCAGCCTGCCAGGTCTGTCCTCGATCCTCAGTATATAAGACCCTAGCATCTTCACCATTCCCTGTAGCCACCCAACCTCTAGAATCACCTTCAGTGGCTGCACAAGTTCCACTAGCCGCAAAGCCGCCTTCGCCAACCTGAGCCTTGGGTAGAGAAGAAGTGCCTATACGAATCCATGATTCACCACCGTCTTCAGTCCTTAGTATGAAAAGCTCCTCCTCAACAGCATCTCCGTAAGCAATTCCTACATTCTCATCCCAAAATGCCATGCAATCCAAAAAACCTTCGGGATAATCCATATTGAATTGCAGCCTCCACGAGCTTCCACCATCATCAGTCCTATATATCTTGGACAAACTTCCAGTTCCTGAACTTAAGAGATAGGCTGTTCGTGCATTAAAAGCTTCGACGTCTCGAAACTCTAGCGTCTCTCCTCCAGTCAAGGTACGAGACATCCAATTCAATCCACCATCAAGGGTCAACATGTATGTTCCTTCATGTCCACTGACCCAGACTGTGTTTTCATCAACAACGCTTACAGCCTGTAAGAGTGCTTGAGTCTGACTGTCTTGTTTTTCAGAAGTAACGCGTACCCGAGGAGAATCGGGCATAAAGCCCCTAGGATCTTCCCGAGAACACCCAAGGAAACTGGACAAAAACATAAAGTTACATACCCAAAATCGAAATTTGAAACTCACTGGCTACTCCCCAAATAAATTGACACTAGGTTTTCAACTGTTTAAAAAATGAACTTAGGTTCGTTCACCATTAGTTGTATCTTTAGTTCTATCAATACTGTTTAACAAGAGAAAACCTTAGACGAGCCATGTTGATGAACCAGCTTCGAACTTTATTATACATACTTCCAACAGCACTAATGTTGTCGGGGTGTTCCCAAGAAAACAGGACCGACAAACCGACTAATATCATCATATTTATCGCTGACGGAGCTGGGCTGGAGCAGTGGACCTTAGCCCATTTTGCTAATGAGAACTTGGCAGTTCGTCAGATGCCCGTTACGGGCTTAGTGGATACTCGGGGGTCAAATCACGAAGTCAGCGCCAGTGCCCCTACAGCAACCGCAATTGCTACTGGAGTCCGTAGCGTGATAGGAGCAATTGGAGTTGGTCCAGATAGCCTTCCACTAGAATCGGTTCTAGAAGTAGCCCACCGACAAGGTTGGGGAACGGGGCTTATCACTACCACAACTATTACAGACGCAACACCAGCCTCATTTGCTACACATGTCCCTAGTAGAACACAGAGACTGGAAATCTTTAAGCAAATGATCAATTTACCTGTTCATGTCCTACTGGGGGGTGGATCAAGAATGATGCAGGTAATAGAAGCACAAGATTCACTTGGATTGGAATCCATCATTCGAGATCGCTACAACTATGTAGAAACTCCAACGGACCTTAAACTTCATTCTCAAGACTCAACAACCAGTAACATTCTGGGACTATTCTCTCCTGGAGAAATGGCCATGGCTATGCGAGGACGGTCACCAAGTTTAACTGAAATGACAAAAGCTGGGATTGATATTCTTCAGCGTTATCCGAAAGGCTTTTTTCTTCTCGTAGAAAATGAAGGGTCTGATACCTATGCTCATCGAAATCTTGGCCGTGAGGTGTTGACCGCTGAGATGCTAGAGTTCGATGAAGCTGTTGCAGTCGGACTCTCTTTTTACCAACAGCATCCCGAAACCCTAATCGTGGTTACTTCAGACCATGAAACCGGAGGAATCACTCTAAGGGGTGATGAAGACAGAAATATAATTCTAGAATACGCCACTACAAGTCATACAGCAGCTCTAGTCCCCCTCTTCGCCATTGGACCTGGAGCAGAGAAATTGAGTGGCATTCAGAGGAATGATGAAGTAGGAAGAATTCTGCTAGATCTGGTCGACAAGTCTTCAAACTAACAAACCTACTCCATTGTTGCCTCCCAAAAACTAGCTTGAAGACCAATAGTCAAGACACTGTAAGGACATTCCACAGAGGTTTCCAGTGGAACTTGGACCTTGCGGAACCCCCCCCTTTGGGTGGAAGTTGTGAGAAACCAAATTCTAGGTTGTTAGTGAACTACCGGAGAGAATCACTATGGGAAAACTCACCAGAAGAGCTATGCTGGGAACATCTGGCGGAATCATCGCTGGAGGACTACTCAAAACACGTGCCGACGCCATCTCCTTCGTGGATAAAGACAACGAAGTCGAAGCTCAAGACCCTACAAAAGTCTTAGGCAGACTAACCAGTGAAGTGGGACAAAGAGCTCCAGAAGAGCAGCCTCAGCGACTTGTGAGAAATCCCAATGTATCACACTCAAGCTCCTCCAGGACTCCCCTGCATGACTTGAAAGGCATTATAACTCCAGCCGATCTCCACTTTGAACGACATCATGCTGGTATACCAGCCATAGACCCCCAGCAATACGAATTGCTGATTCATGGTATGGTTGACCGGCCTATGAAATTCACCCTAAATGACCTGAAACGATTCCCTTCTGTATCACGTTTATACTTTGTAGAATGTTCAGGAAATGGTGGATCTGCATATAATAAAGAGGCGCGCCAAGAAATCGACCCACAGCAGATGGATGGTTTGACAAGCACGAGTGAGTGGACTGGAGTCCCCTTGGCTACACTCCTCCAGGAGGTGGGTGTCCAAGAAGGTGCAAGCTGGTTATTAGCTGAGGGAGGGGACGCCGCACTGATGGCTAGAAGCGTACCCATAGAAAAGGCTTGGGACGACGCCATGATCGGTTACGGCCAGAATGGCGAAGCTATTAGACCGGAACAGGGATATCCAGCCAGACTCTTACTGCCGGGCTGGGAAGGAAACGCCTCAGTCAAGTGGATTCGACGCATCGAAGTCAAAGATCAACCCACTATGACCCGAGATGAAACTTCTAAGTACACTGATCCACTCAAGGACGGTACAGCCAGACAGTTCAGTTTCACTATTGATGCCAAATCAGCTATCACTTTCCCAGCCTATCCCTACACACTAACTGAACCTGGTTGGTGGGAGATCCAAGGATTAGCGTGGAGCGGTCGAGGACGGATCACCAAGGTCGACATTAGCACTGATAGAGGAGAAACCTGGCACGAATCCAAACTTCATGGACCCGTGCTTTCCAAGTGTCATACACGATTTACATACCCATGGAATTGGGATGGACAAGAAACAATCCTGATGAGTAGAGCGACTGATGAAACAGGTTATGTCCAGCCGGCACTGAGCACATTGATGGAAGCCAGAGGAGAAGGCACTTCATACCATTACAACAGTATCAGACCTTGGAAAGTAGAGGAAAATGGAAGAGTTTACTTTGGTCAAGGAGACATCTCGTGACCATGATTTCCCTCAAAAACAGAACCGCTCGGAATCAGAAAGTTTTTAATTATGACATTCCGACAGTCTTAATGATGTTCCTACTACTTGGCAGCACTGCCTGTGCAAACGAAAATTCTGGATCAGCCGAGGATCAATCACAAACTCAGGCCGTCGGTAGCTTTAACTTGGGAACCACAGCCAGTGCTTCTGACATTGCTGCTTGGGATCTAGATATGGATCCTAGTGGATCGGGAGCTCCCATCGGAAGCGGCTCAGTCACTGAAGGAAAGGAAGTTTTTGACCTCAAGTGCGCAACCTGCCACGGACCAGGCGGTGAAGGCACTCCGCTAGGAGACCAACTCGTAGGGCGTGAACCCCTTGAGGGCTTCCCTTTTGGACAAGTCAGAGGTCAGTACCGTCGCACCGTAGGAAATTATTGGCCTTACGCCACAACTCTTTTTGACTATATCCTCCGCGCAATGCCCATGAATGCACCAGGGTCACTGACAGCAGATGAAGTCTATGCCGCCTCTGCATATATCTTATACATGAATGATATCGTTGATGCAGATGCAGTGCTGGACACAGAAAGCTTGCCAAAAGTTGTGATGCCCGCACGCGACCGATTTGTCATGGATAACCGAACAGGTGGCCCTCAAATACGTTAATGGGTCCTGGCCTGATTCACAGTGACAAACTAGTTTTAAACGAAAATACCTTATAAAGGGGCTAGCGGCCCAGTGCTAGTGTAGTGTAGAGTTACTTATTCAATTATCGATAATATACCACAAGGTCGAGGTAATCATGGAGCTCCGTCAAGCTAGGAACACCGTATTAACCACCATAATGAGCTTACTCGTTCTGAGTGCCTGTGGAGACAGCATGGGACCAGATGCCTATCAGCGGGAGAAACCATTAAATAGCAACGAATTCAACATGGATATGGCTTTAGTCGCAGCTGATGCAGTCCTAGAGGATATCGATGCGTGGGGTTCTGAGTTCGATTTCAGTATCGGCCTAGGTTTCGAAGCTGCCACTTCAGTCAACGATAAGAAATCCTCCAAAAAATTCCATCCATGTAAACCAGGCCACCACAAAATAGGATGGTCCTGTACAAGAGAAGTCAGCTTTTTCAATGAAGCGGGTAATAGTCAAAACGACTACGACAAATTGACCACGGCGCGGGTGCACGCTGTTACAGATATCAGTGGAGATGTTTCCAGAGAAAGATGGAGTGCACTGGTCAACCGTGAAAGAGATATGACTATCACTGGCTTAGCTGGAGAAAATACTCATAGAACTATTAACGGCAGTGGCACTGTTGAGGTAAGTAAAAGTAAACACCTTAAAAACGGCACCGTCAGAGAATATGATATGACTGGTTCATTTACGAAAACGGACGTCGTCATGCCTGTTCGCGGAGCTACTCCTCGCTACCCAATCTCAGGTACGATCACGCGATCTATGCAGGCAACAGTAATTAACGGCAAGAAGGGAGACAGAGAGAAATCGGTGGTAATGACCATCACCTTTGATGGAGATTCAACAGCTAATATGGTCGTTAACGGTGAAGAAATAGAAATTGATCTTACTACCCGAAAAGGGAAGAATCCCCTTCGAAAGAAGAAAAGTGGTTGATTAGATAAAGATCAAATCCTTTAAAAAAATAAGGGATGTCCCCTATTCCGGGGGGACATCCCTTATTTTTTACCTACAATATTCTTACTCGGGGGATGCTACCCCTCCAGCCTCTATGTCTGTCACTTGTATGCCCGCATCTCTTGAACATAAGGATGAATTGGAGACGCTACCTTCTACAATCACGCGATCACCTACACCGAACTCTGCCAAATCACCAGTCAACGCATATAGGATTCCGTCATCTGTCAAAAGTGCAGGTGCTTCACATTCTGGCACATCATTCATAATCCTACCTTCTCGGGACACATTCCCATCTGGTCCAAGGACAAAAAATTCACTGGACAAAGCTATCGGTGCAAAATAAAAGTCAAAAACTATAAAAACATGTGCAAATGAAGGATCAGCCCATCCAGGGACTTCTACATCAATAGTCAATTCTCCCGTTGCTGTGGTCAAAGCTTGTCCAATCTCTTCAAAACCAACTTGTGTCGCTCCTATCCCTATCCGAACAGGTGTAATAGCTGGCATTCCCCCAGTCGTTAAAGTCACAGTAGTCCCAGCCCGTCCTGTCCCTGGAGAAAACGAGTCGATCCTCCTGGACACGTTGTGAAAACTTGACTGTACATCTTGGGCTAAAGCATACCCTGTTCCTTGACAAAGTAGCCCTACGAAAACTGTAAAACACAAATTGGATCTTACATTTTCACCAAATGATCGACACTGCTTTGTCCGCATAAAAAATTTCTCCCTGTGTCTTATGAGATGATTCAGTGATGGACTACCTGTTCAGTATTGTTCCTCCAAATGGATCGGAACCTACATCATACCTATTCTCGATTTCCATACTATCCAAATCTATGATGACGACTTCTCCACCTCTCGGTGTACCTCTATATGAAATCTGTACATATAGTTTTTCGCTATCTGGAGAAAACAGTGGAAAAGCCGATCCTGGAGTGCCTAGAGGTATCGTGGCTACCACTTCTCTCGCATGTGCGTCAATGACATATACATCTTCAGTTCCCCCACGAGTGGAAGCCGCAAAACGTCCGTCGGAAGACACATCGATACGTCCAGCGCCTTCTCCTGAAGTTTCTATAACCTCAACAACTTCATCAGTTTCTATATCTATGACTGTCACCGAACCATCATAGTCAGAGTGTACCCAAGCTTCACCTTGAGGCGAGAATGCCACACCCACTGGCCCCCCTTCAACAGGGATGATTTTAATAATCTCATCTGTTTCTGTATCTAGTACGACCACCCTATCATCTAAGCGCATAGGGTAGTACAGCTTGTCTGTTTGATGATCTATGGCTAGGAAATGTCCTCCTCCTAGAAGGAGATCAATCTTTTTAGAAACCCTCTGTTCTTCGACATCGTAAACTACAACACCTGGAATAGCAGCATTCTCAATCCCTATATAAAGCTTACTGCCTGCATTATTTAAGGCTACTCCATGGGGCGAAGCGGAGGATTCTGCAGGCCCATAGAAATAGTCGCTTTCAATCTTGTCTATTTCAGTAAAACTTTCAGTGTCTAAGATTACAACGTGAGGACCGTTAGGTATGGCAATGAACATCATATCTCCATCAGCTGTTGCCACCCCTTCATGAGGCTGGTTTTCTGCTGTGAACTGATTGATGATGCCCAATGTGGGGCTGACCTCATAGACAGTATGATCTGAATGACTAAGAGCAATAACTGAATGTTCTTGAGCCTGACAAGCTGTCAGGGGAAGTAACACAGCACACCCCATAAGAATAATATTCCGTATCATCTTCTTATTTTCTCCTTAATTAGAAACGAATCTTCCGCATTTTTCAAGAATGCTAAAACAAAACTCCCAGTAGTTCTTAAAATTCCCTAAGATGACAATTTTGGGAGAGCGTAAGTTTTTCTTAACAGGACTGACAGTTATGATTGTTGATTGACCCCAAACTTTCAAGTAAAGCAATAGCTTCAGGATAAGGCTGGGTTCGCTGATAGGGGCCATTAGCCATATCGACTGTAGTTTGTCCCTCTCGGCTAACTACCATCACGTCCGCTCCCTTTTCTACCAAGTAACGGATCATTTCCGTATCACCTCTCGAAGCAGCGTGGTGCATAGCCGTATATCCCTGGTAATCTCTAGCATCCACATCTACGCCAAGTTCATCAACAAGATAACTCATCGCATCCATCCATCCGTCTGGAACATGCCTGTGTGAATTAGCGGCAAATCCTTGTCCATAGCCTACACCAGAAGCTGCATGAATCGGATAGACACCTGGTCCGCCCAGAGGGACCACGGGCAACCCTGATTGGTCTGATTTAGCATCTCCATCCCACGCCGGCCGCCTCCGATCGGGCATCCGTTGTGTTGCAACCTTCGGATCCGACCCGTGAGCCAGTAGCATCTTCATCGCTTCTAAGTCGACAGCATAAGCCGCCCGCCAGAAAGGAGTAGCCCCTGTCATATTAACCCCTAACAGGCCTCTCCCATAAGCCGTATACCAAAGCCTTTTTTTCAATCGCACGTTTGGATCAGCACCACTGTCCAGCAGCCTTTTCATGAGATCCAAATACCCGATTTCCTGCTGGAGATGAGCATTCGGTTGCTGATACTGAGTTTTGGGGATCCATTGTTGGTTAATCACTGCGTACAATGGGGTGCCACCAGCTTCATTAGATAAATTGACATCCGCTCCACGGTCAAGTAACTCAACAGCCAAGTCAAAATGTCCATTTATTACTGCAATCAATAGGGGGCTGGTTCCTTCAGCACTTACCTGATCGATGTCAGCACCAACATCTAGCAGCATTCCCACGGCAGCTTTTTCACCCTGTCTAGCAGCATGTAAGAGTGCCGTCATACCGCCTACTTTCCCTACCTGTTCAGCACTACTCAAAGGACGCGGATCCTCTTTCTTTTCTTCACTATCTTTTTCGGACTGCGAGCCCTCGGATACCACCCCGTCACATGCATAAGTAGTTGGACCACCTTGCTCTATCGTCAGCAACTTGCCTCTCTGGCCATCTGAGCAGTCTTCTTCTTCCTCTTTTGCTGGACTTGGGACTCCTGGCATCTCTTTGTTCTTCTCTAGTTTTTCCTGAGCAACCAGGTCTAACACTTCAGTCTGGAGGGAAAGATCGGCTCCTCTCGCTGCCAAGACTTCTATGGCTCCTGTTCTACCTAGAGATGCCGCAAAAATCAGAGGAGTCTGTCCTGATTTGGTTTCACGCTCATCTACAGTAGCACCGTAATCCAAGAGCGTTTCGATGGTCTTAACATCTCCAGATGCAGCAGCAAAATGGAGTGGGGTGACTCCTCCACTGGAAGTCTGTTGATTAGGATCACTTCCTGCTTGCAATAAATTTAGAACCACAGAAACATGACCCTCTCGGCTTGCTAGATGAAGAGGAGTGTAAGCACCCATTCGAGTAGTTGCTTGCGTACTAGCTCCAGCATAAATCAACATTTCTCCGATCTCTGACTGGCCATTAACAGCGGCCCAATGCAGGGCAGTCATACCATCCCCTTGTGCGGCATTAACATCTGCACCCTGATAAAGCAGGCTCCGCAACATCTCGATATCACCGCGCATAGCCGCATCTGCTACGGGGGATTCAGGAGCACCTGCACCTGCAAGTACAATCGTTAGAAAAAATACACTTAGTATGCTGGAGTAACTCTTACTTATCATTGTCTCTCCCTCACTATTTAGCCGCGAGAAGCTGAATTATTCATTTCTGCAGTTGCGCTAGCCATCGACAACGGAAAAGCTCCAGTGCTGTCACCGAAACTCTCCATCTCCTCATGACCGAGTGCATGCAGTAAACTCAGCATCGCATTGGCAGTCGGAGTACCATCTGGAGCTTTCAAATGGAGATTTCCTTCGAGCTTCCCATTACCGTGACCAGCAAATAACAGTGGAATCCGTCTATGATTATGTACGTTAGGATCACCCATCGGAGACCCATATACAACCACAGACTTGTCTAATAAATTGTAGTCCCCTTCTTGAGTCCCCTTCAATTTTTCTAACAAATATGGAAGGAGACCAACGTGAAACTCATTCAATCCTGCAAATTCGAGGATGACTTCCTCTTTGTTTCCATGGTGTGAAGTGGGATGGAACGGTAGATCAATTCCACTCTC
Source organism: uncultured bacterium (assembly GCA_963935005.1). Lineage (GTDB taxonomy): Bacteria > Gemmatimonadota > Gemmatimonadetes > Longimicrobiales > Gaopeijiaceae. The sequence continues at coordinate 30,654 of CAWWAX010000007.1, forward strand.
AGGGTAAACCCTGTTTAGTGCATCCCTAGAAAGCTTCAACGAGAAGACTCTAGTCATGTCATTTTGGAAAGCCAAAGCTTGCAGATCAAACATCAATTTTACATGGTCTGAAAAAGAATCGGGTACACCAGCTGGAGCTTCTGGAAGTTCCCTCGTTTCACCACTGGAATTTTGTGACTCGATCTTTTGAATCCGTCTCTCAAGTTCTCTAACGTTCTCCAAGTAACTTTCAAGTCTGACCCTGTCTTCTGGCCCTAAAGCTCTGGTAATCTCTCCTACTTCACCAGCCACCCAGTCCAGAATACTGCTATTAGCACGTCTTCTTTCTGCTCGTGCCTTCGGGGTTCCTCCAGCTCCAAAAAGCATATCGAAAGCCACCCTGGGGTCCCTAATCATTGGAAGAGGTTCCGTTGCTGAAGACCAGCTGATAGTGTCGGTATAAACGCAGGCATAGCCGTACGAACAACCCCCCGCTTGGTCCACATTTTCAATGCAAAATTGCATGGAGGGAATCGGAGTCTCTTGTCCGAACCTATTCGCAAACATTTGGTCAAGAGACATACCCACTAACACATCAGATCCTTCTGTCTGTTTCGGATGCATTTGCGTCAGAAAAACAGCACTCGACCGGAAATGATCCCCGCCTATTTCAGGTGCAGCAAAAGCGTCAGCATTCCTCATGTCCGTGTTGCTAACAATGGTCAAATAATCTTGGAAAGGCTCCAAAGGTTTCAAAACACTTGGACTGAGATCAAAATCACGGCCCTCTTCAGCTGGCGACCATAGGTTTTGAGTTGCACCCCATTCCGTACACCCAGCTGATCCATGAACAATCTCAATACATATTAGTCGAGTCTTATCAATCTCAGCGGAAGTTTTCGCCCAATGACGGCCAGCAGGAACCATGGCATCAAGCAATGGCAGGGCAACGCTGGCCCCTGCTCCACGCAGAAAAGTTCGGCGGGGAATACGTTTTTGAGTAATAAACTCCATAATGTCATACTCCTTCAGGGGGTATTTATTCCCTACTATTCTCAGCTTGTTCCACAGCGATTTCTGTGGAAGCTTTCATTTGGAATGCATCGCTATTAATCACACCCATGATAAACGAAGACATCCTATAATTTTGGGCCTGTGCATCCTGTGTAATCCTTCTAATCGTTGGCTGATCAAAGTATTCCATCCTGCGCCCCGTTGCATAAGCCATAAGGTTATTAGCGAATGTACGGACAAATGGAATCGACCTATTGAGCAGAGCCATATGTAAATCAGAAGGACTAGCTAGAGGTGTTCCATCATAAAGCATACCATTCGTATCTAGCTCTCTGCCAAACTCTCTAATTCTCCAAGTACCCGTTACATCGAAATTATCCAGTGCTAGCCCTATCGGGTCCATGAATTGGTGACAAGCGTTACACGTGGGATTCACCCTGTGCCTTTCCATCCTCTCTCTGGTGGTCAGAAACTTGCCACCTTCAGCACCATCAATCTCCGCCAACGCCGGTATGTCTGGTGGTGGTGGTGGTGGTGGTGCATCCAGAATGACTTCCATCACCCATTTACCTCTTAACACAGGTGAAGTCCTATTAGCCATTGAAGTCAGCATGAGAACACTTCCATGTCCTAGTAGGCCTCGTCTGGTTTCATCAGGATAGGATACTTTTCGGAAAGCGTTACCAGCCACACCAGGAATTCCATAATGCTGTGCTAACCGCTCATTCAAGAAAGTATAGTCTGCATTCAACAGTTCTAGGACACTCCTGTCTTCACGCACTAGATTGTAGAAAAACAACTCTGTTTCTCGATGCATAGCCTCTGACAGAGTCATATCAAAATAAGGATAATCGTATACATTTGGAGAAACTTTTTCTAAATCTTGCAGCCGTAACCACTGTGCGGCAAATCGTGTAGCCAGAGCCTCAGCACGAGAATCCGCTAGCATCCTTTGAACATGTCCCTCGAGTACTTCTTGGTTAGATAGGGTTCCACTGGCAACATCTTCGAGTAAAGGATTGTCTGGTGGCGTTCCCCATAGAAAGAAAGAAAGCCTAGAAGCAAGTGCCAGCTGATCAATCTTATAAGGTTCCTCCCAGTTAACACCTTCTGGGGCTTCTTCAAATCGAAACACAAAATATGGACTGGCTAAAATAGCTTGCAAGGCAAATCGGACCCCTCTCTCAAAACCACCTTCCAAAGCTCCTTCCTGATAGAAGTGCATCAAATCATTCACTTCAGTCTCGTTGGCTGGACGCCTATAAGCTGCTGAAGAAATCCTAGTTACTATATCCCTAGCACACCCTTCTTCTTCATCGAATGCTGTCGGTCTGCAACTGAATATCCGATCCCGACTAGATGTTTCTGAAACCCCAGTCACATTATGAGGGCCACTCACAGCCAAATCTCTGAGATGTGGGAGTGTCGTCAGCATCTCGTCTGGCCATCCTTCCTGAACAGATCTACCTAAAGGAGCCCTTAGTTCTTCAACAGGTCCTTCGAACCGCGGGACGAAGGCTGCCGCAACTCTCTTTGGACCTGCCCGAACCAAAATGGGTTCGGTATCAATTCTAGTGCTGGTGGGATCTGCATATTCAGAATCCGAAAGATCGATGTCGAGAAGTGCCACTCGCTCACCATCGAAGGACAACTCCAATTGCTCTCCCACTGCTCTTTGTCCTACACTCTGAAATTGGAACCAAAATGTATACTCACCATCGGCTGGGAAAATGTGGTCAGCAGATACTCCTCCTCTACTTCCAAAAGGTGTCCCCTCTACATGGACCATTTGAGAAGAACGTTTTTCAACGGTATAAACGGTCTCTGTTGGAGTGACTTCTCGATCACCTATCGCCAACCGGCTGATTTCACTGGCCGCGGTCAAGTAGGCGTCTAAAAGAGTGGGGGAAAGCATCTGGACGTCAGCTATGTTGTCGAAATTAGCACTCTTAGTATCCAGAGGAAGGTATTCTCCAACATCGATATGAAGGCCCAATAGATCCCTAATCGATTCACCATATTCTGCTCGATTCAGTCTTTGGAAGGTCCGCCCACCTGGATTTGGATTCATAACGGCGTTCTGATCCATTCTTGTTTCCAGCTCTTCTACCAAAGCAAGAAGAGTATCAGGGCTCGGCCTGGGCATGCCCGGTGGAGGCATCATCCCAGCTCTTAATTTTCGAATCATCTTTTCCGCTGTTTCGGGCTTATTCGGAGCATTTTCTACCTCGAATCCAGCCAAAGACAGATTTCCCGTCATCATCGCATCGTTATGACACACCTGACAATACGTCTGAACGACTCCAGTTAGTGTTGCAGCTTCGATTTCAAGACTGTTAGAAGAATGGATTTCACTGAGTTCTGAAGAAACGCTCAATTCCGTAGCCTGTTTACTGGGAAATCCGAACGCAGACTCCGCTGCAATTACTCCTCCAGCGTCTACTGAACGAGCATCAGCAACCTGTCCAACCAGTACTAGGGTTAACCCCAGTACTACAGTTAGAACAGCGGTAACGGATCTTTTCATCTAGAACCCCTATATATTGACCTCTATGTCAACGAATTGTGCGCAGGAAGCCCACTTCTGCCTATAATTTGCACTTCTTTAACTAAGTCTATGACCAAATAGAAACTATTCTGCTACGAAAGCTAGCATACTCCAGCCATCCTAGCCAGATAACACAACCCCCAACAACCCATCAGAAAAGGGGGTTTTTGATCAGTACGGGAGTAAATAGAGGGCAGCCGCTAAAAACGGGACTAAAAGGATCATCATTGTTATTGCATATCCAAACATATCTCTAGCTTTGAGACCAGTGATCGCGAGTAGAGGTATCGCCCAAAATGGATTCAATAAATTGGTATGCGCATCTCCCACTGCGTAAGCGGCAATAGTTTGGCCGTGTGGTATTCCAAGTTCAGCGCCTGCAAGCATCATAGGGCCTCCAACTATGGCCCACTCACCTCCAGCGGATGGGACGAAAATATTCAGGACTCCACCTGTCAACCATGCCGTCACAGCAAAGGTCTCTGCAGTGGCAACGGAGAGCAAGCCTTCCGTCATGCTGGCCACTAATCCTGTCCCTGTCATGATCCCGATAATCCCGGCATAGAAAGGGAACTGAAGAATCACTCCAGCACTTCCCTTCACAGCATCATTGAACTCTTTTTCGTATCTAGCAGGACTCAAGTACAGGGCCATACCTGTCATGATAAAGCCAAAATTAAAAACGTTCAAATCTAAAGCTCCGAAGCCATCTTGAATGAATGCCCAGAGGAAAAGCCCTAATCCTACCAAGGCCAGAAAACCACCGAGAAGTTTTGAATTGTCTAACCGGTCAGAAAGAGTGAGACTTGTCTCTTCCTCCTGTACATCGGCTACGATTTGGTCGTCGAGATCCAAATAGCGCTCAATACCTTTGCAGTTCGCGGCTGGCGGAGCGAGTAGGTACATCATCAAAGATGCATAAGCCATTGAAAGAACGGTCAAAAGCAGTGGATAGGAATGAAAAACCCATTCGGTTGCTGGTATGACTCTGTCGACAATTCCTTGAAGCATAAAAACATTGCCGTCTGTGGCCTGTAATAATCCCGCAGAACTCGAAAGCCCCCAACCCCACGTTAGACTCATCCCCATATAGCCAGCTACTGCCAAAAGTGGGTAGTGTACGGCCATTCCTTTTTTGGCGGCTGACTTGCCCATTTCTCGAGCAAGAATAGCACCGAAGATGAGCCCTAGCCCCCAGGATATCCAACCCACAATCATCGATCCAACCCCCACAAGTACAACAGCCTGACGACCATTCTGAGGCAGGGCTACCAATCGTGTTATCCCCGAAAGTACTTTCGGATGGTATGCAACCACGAACCCTGTCACTAGTATGATCACCATTTGCATTGCGAACTGAAGCAGGTTCCAAAATCCGCCATACCAAGCCAGTGCTACTTCAACTGGGGTTGAGCCCTCAGAGAAGTAGGCCGCTAACCCTGCCACATATGTGAGTATTATTGCAAAAACAAATGGGCTTGGCATCCACCTCTCTACTCGATCGGCAATGCCTTCTCCAAAACGTTGAACCCAAGTCAGCTCAGGTTCAACATAGCCTCCCTGAGAAGAATCGTTCAGTGATTCAAATGCCATCGAAACCTTTCAAGCCGGGTTTTTGGACGGCAGCCTTTGAACGTTCATTATTGACTGGAAGCTTATTCGGTTCATCCTCTTCCTCGGTAGTTACCCTCCAAGGATCTATCTCTCCTGCCCGTGGGCAAGAATCTCCCGTATCCAAAAAATGGGTATGAAGACATTCCAAGGTAGATCCCAAGTCTTGCAGTAGTTCCACGGTCTCAGGAAAAGCAACTCTAGTAAAGAAACCTGCCCGACCACCCCGTGCCATATCAGCTGTTGATTGACCTAAACGAGTTATCACAGTGACATCACCACCCTTTGACACTAAGTACTGGATCAGGTCATTATCACCCCTTGATGCTGCATAGTGCATAGGAGTATAGCCCCACGAATCCAAAGTGTTCACATCTATGCCCTGCTCTTCCACTAGATATTTAACAGCTGGTATGAAGTTGCCTGGAACATTTCTGATACTGAAAGATCCCAATCCTGTAAACCCACCCCCCGCAGCCACATGTATCGGATAAGCATTAAAAGCATTCCTTGGAATATACGGCAATCCCGAATCTTCCTGCTGTCTTCCATCCTGTTGCCGACGCTCTCTCATTTCTGGAGCCGGCCATGCAGTTGGGATACTGGGGTCAGCACCATGACTCGATAGTATCTTCATGGCCTGAACATCCTGAGCATAAGCCGCACGCCAGAAAGGAGTAGCACCCCTGAGGTCCGTTCCAATTTTGGTCAACCCATATTCCCAATACCAAAGATGGGTCTTGAGACTCACATTAGGATCGGCTCCTGCATCTAATAAAGCACTCAACACTTCGAGATATTCTGTTTTCTGTCGATCCTGAGCTCTGGGCTGAGGATAATTGGATTTAGGTGCCCATTGTGTTTGAAGAACTGCAAATAGCGGTCCGGATCCATCTGTATTTGCCATCAGATTTGGATCGGCACCCTTTTCAATAAGAAGCATCGCAACGTCAAATTGTCCATTGAGAGTAGCGATGAGTAACGGACTTGTTTCATCTCCATCACTAACCTGATTAATGTCCGCACCACCCTTCAGTAGAGCCGTCGCTGCTTCCGAATTTCCTTCCCTGGCAGCATGCAATAGTGCGGTCATTCCGCCTGTAGCTCCTACTAGTGTTTCACGATAAGGGGGCCTCGGAAGTTCCGGTCCTCCAGGATAATCTGGACGATAGCTTACTAAGTCTTCGGATACATATTCCCGATACGCTTCCCCCGATTGCAAAAATTCTCTCTGCGCCCTAATTGCTGCCTGAACTTCCTCTACACCAGGTTCATTATCTTTGGCCGCCGTATCCTTACTGACATATTCACCGCTTGCATCCATAACCCTATCATTACTGATATATTCCGATAACTCTTGTCTTAGAAAACGACTTGCCTGCTGATCGGCTAAGACATGCTGTAGTACATCCACTACAGCAGTCGAAATAGACGGGTCCGCACCAGCTTCTAAAAGTAATTCTACAGATTCAACTCTGTTCTTAGCCGCAGCGAATACTAGAGGTGTCTGGCCAGCCGACCCCTCTTTAGCATTTGGATCAGCGCCATAGGTAAGTAGGACCTTCACCGATTCAGCACCACCTACCACTTGGGCTGCCAGATGCAGAGCTGTAGCAACACTGTTGGTAGTCCTTGCACTGACATCTGCTCCTGCTTCCAAAAGCTTTTTGACAATGGCACTGTTCGCCTGGCTACTAGCCAAATGAAGAGGGGTATAGCTACCGATTCTTGTAGCCGGATTTACCTCGGCACCAGCTTCTAAAAGTAATTCTAAGATCGAAACGTGTCCCAATTGAGCGGCCCAATGCACTGCTGTCATCCCATCCCCTGTCACCCCATTCAAGTCAGAACCATCAGTGATCAGTCTCGCAACAGTTTCAATGTCAGCTGAACGAGTTGCCTCTATCAGATCAGCATCAAAACTAGTTGTCGAACCTAGTAGTAAAACCGACAGTCCAAACAATCCTAAGAAGCGAATGCGTGCAAAAATATCCATCACTTCGCTCCTCCCGTTGATGTTACTCCTCTTGGGACCGTCAAATCTAGACTTCCGGTACTGTCACCGAAGCCTTCCATGTCATGGCCAATACCCTGCATTAGAGAAACAAATGCATTAGACATTGGCGTGCCCTCTGTAGCACCAATATGCAGTCCACCTTCCAGGGCTCCATTCGCATGTCCCATCAGAAGCAGTGGACATCTCCGGTGGTTATGTAAGTTGGGATCTCCCATCGGGGATCCCCAAACTATTGCTGTTTTGT
>CAWWAX010000008.1:0-35676 GCA_963935005.1 uncultured bacterium
GAAAATTTTACAACACGATTATTGCCGCCACCTCCGTGACCGTCGACTACGAAGATATCACCATTGGGCGCTACAAGGATGTCAGAAGGTTGGTTGAACGTGGTCTCTCCAAGTGCGGCAACGCCTGCAGTACCCAGACTCATGAGCAATTCCCCTTCTGAGCTGAATTTGTGCACCTGATGGCCGCGTGTTCCATCTCCGCGAGCATCAGCTATCCACACATTGTGTTCGGTGTCTACATAGAGCCCATGAGGCCAAACTATCATTCCTGCCCCGAAGCTCTTTATGAGTTTTCCGTCACGATCAAAATGAAGGATTGGATCCACATCGGGTCGGTCAACGCATGTGTTTTGCCCACAGCGTTCTCCTATCCAAATGGTTCCATTTTGACCTGGATAGATTGCACTTGTTGATCCCCATTCACGACCTTCTGGAAGTTCTCCCCAAAGTGGAATGGTATTATACGGGTTGGGAGCATGGTTCTGTGCTTGGCTGTCGACAACTCCTCCAACAGTCAAGCTGACCAAAACAAAGAATGTTCTGAGTGCTAATGACGACATGACGTTCTCCTGAACTGTAAAGTTACAACCTATGATCTATTTACAAGAATTGTCGATCTTAAAATCTTAATGTTCAACTTATAGATCCCAACTCGCTCGTGCGAGTGTCCAAAAATTGATAGAGACTACCGCCAGAGCCACTATGTAAAAAGTAGTTGGTGTCAGAGTATCTGGTTGAGGAAAAAAAGCCCCAGCGATCAGTCCTGGGAATCTAAATGCTTGTAGTGTCCAAATTGTACGGGCAATCCAGACATTTTTCCAAAAATAAAGTCCTAGAAAGACACTAAGTGCAATGAGGCCTCCGGCGATCAGCCATATTATGGGCGGCCCCAGACGCACTGGCAATATGTTGGCGTCGAACATTACGTACACTGTCGATTCGTATAGGATTGCGACGTATAGGTAAACGAAAGCGGCTTGCTCAAATTTCTTTGTACGTGCAACAGGCCAGGTTTGTTTCATCATGAAGTTAACCTTTTATTGAATCTCAAAATCTTCTGATTCGAGTATTTTGTATAGTGTCGAGATGGGGATATTGTCGATCTAAGAACTCATTTCCCAGAAGCATTATAGAATCCTGGTAGTATACAGGGTCTTCACCGTGCTCGTTATTGAGCAATTGGATCACTTCCATCCCGCTAACAATTTTTCCGATCGGTGGAAATCCGCCGTCACAGCAGGTATCGTAATTCTGATTATCTGCAGTATTGATAAACAATTGGAAGTCACGGGAGTTAGGTCCGCCCCTGGCAAACGAGACTGTACTTCGGACATTACTGGCAATAACGGGTTCATCTTCTATAGGTAGCATTCTCCAAATAGAATCAAGGGCTGGTTGCCCTGAGTAACCAAACTGCACTACGGAAGGATTGATTCGAAAAAATCGTGACCCCGAAAAAAAAGAATGACGAGAGAGGTAATGAATCCGATCGACAGCAAGAGGGGACCAGTTTCGATATAGCATCATCTGGAAATCTCCTACACTTGTCTCAAAGGTCACGGAGAAAGAATCGGGAGCCTGTTGTTCTAGACGAGTTTCAGATGGAGCCCATAGAGCCCGAGACGAGTCACACCCATTTTGTAGGAGAAACACTGAAATTAGTAAGAATTTCCAGGTGGGCGTTTGCTGTAATACCTTTTGTCGGGATCTAACCATAAAACCGTAATCTCGATCCGGCGGTTACTATTTGGTGGTTTTGGTTCAGATCTTTAATGGTTGCGAGGTGTCGCTTAAGCCGTTGTAGGGCTTGCCTGGCTTGAGATTCACTTTCTTGTCCGCTGGCCTGCGAGAGTGATCTGATAGCTAGGAGTGCTTGCGATGAATGTTCGGCTCCTGCGGTAATATCCTCCTTCTGCCAGAATGCCTCGATCTGTTCCATGAGAATCTTGAGCGCATCGGTATCAGAGCCTAAATCGCCCCAGTATTTTTGGTCGATGTGCAGTTCTGCGTCTCCAATGGTAAAATCGATCTCTCTCATTAATGTGCTATAGCCTTCTGTGGTGGGAACGACTTCTTGAGAAAATACCAGGGGCATTGAGAACAGATTTTGCATGGCAAAAATCGCCGTCATCATAAGGATTGAATTCATGCTGTTCGACATGTCACTATTTTTCTCCAAATATAAAGTTCAGAAACATCCTAGGTCTTAGGAATGAAGATTTTAAAGAGGTGGAAATCCTTCTGGTGGTCTACGGTGCTGAGTTTGTTGCTCATATGCGTATGCATATTTGAATAGCAGTCCTTCGTCGTAGGGGCGTGTTACCATCTGGAGTCCAGCAGGGAGTCTGCCGTATGTGAAGCCCATAGGCACTGTAATGGCGGGCATACCCGTTGCTGGAGCCACTAGCTGACTGTTGTCACCCTTGTATTCTTCATTACCCTTGTTTAAGTGAGCGGGCGGGTTCCTCCAAGTTGGATAGATCACAGCATTGATTTGAGCTGCATCCATAGCATCGACTAGGGCAGATAAGTATGCTTGGCGACTCTCATTCTCAAGGTAGTCAGGGCAGCTTGGTTCGCCCTGAGCGGGGTGTATATCCTTCGGTTGGTTCTCGTAGCTCCGCAAGGAATTCTGAGTATAAGAAGAGTATTCTCCACTTTCTAAAACCTCTAGGACGTCTTGGATAGGTGCATCCTTACCCAGTGAGGATAGATACTGATGCATGTCGTAACGAAAACGGCGACAAGACATGTTTTCACGATCAAGTTGTTTCTGTAAGTCAAAATCCAGGGAATCTATGACTTCTGCTCCAAGTGTTCGCAAATCGGAAACAGCTTGTTCAAATAACCTTACGACGGCTGTGTCAGCATCTTCTGCATAGACCATGTCAGGTATTATTGCTATCCTGACCCCTTTGAGTCCGTCGATCTTGAGGAAATCAGTGTAGTCGGCCTGCTTATGTCCACGCCCAGCTTCCGTATAAGGATCGGCAGGGTCGTATCCTGCAACTACGTTAAAAATTCTTGCTGCATCTTCGACAGAGGTAGCCATAGGTCCAGCAATATCTCGATCGAAAGAAAGAGGAATGACACCATCTCGGCTAGTAAGTCCGATTGTCGAGCGTATACCTACAAGAGCTAAATGAGACGATGGCCCTCGGATTGAATTGCCTGTGTCACTTCCAAGCCCGGCCACACCGAGACTGGCTGCTACTCCTGATGCTGTTCCGCCGCTGGATCCTGCTGGAACTCTATCAAGGTCATATGCATTTGCGGTGGTGTCGTAGGATGAGCTGACAGTTTGCCTGGCACTGAAGGCCCATTCTGCCATGTTGGTTTTTGCAAGGACAATTCCGTGGGCTTCACGGATTTTCTGTACCATAAAAGCATCATCGGGAGGATAGTTGTTTAATAATGCAATGGAACCTCCAGTAGTTGGCAAATCGTGAGTATCAAAGTTGTCTTTTATTAACAATGGAGCACAGAACAGGGATCCTAGTTCTTCACCTTGCTGTACCAGAAAATCGATTTCATCGGCTCTTGAAAGTGCATTCGGATTGGTGACTGTGATCGCATTGATGGTTGATTCATCATAAGCGTTGATGCGATCCAAGTAGGTTTGTACGACCATTCGACAAGTTGTTTTCTTCGATAGAATACTCTTTTGGATATCGGCAATCGTTATATCGACGACCTCGATGGGTTTGGGCGCTGGCTCACAAGACAGCATGATCGTTGCTAACCAGATGACAGAGAGCGGTTTCATAAAGACCATCAAGTTGTTTCTAGGGAATGCTTTATCTTTCATTTGTCCATACATCCTCGAGTACATCCACCAGTTGCGAAAAGCTATCACCGCTAACTTCCAGTGTGACTCTGTAGGTTCCAGGTTGTGCTGACGGAGCTTGGTTGCCACCGAAGAAGCCTCCACGGCTCCCTTCTTCCATCGGGGGAGCATTGCCCCTCAGGTCCCAGACAACTCGGTTCAATCCTTTCATTGTGGGACCCTCCATATCTCTGAAAGTCTCACCGGTCCTCAGATCTGTCACTGTAATAGTTACTGTCTCATCTACATCATCCTTCAGATAGTAACTGATATTGGTTCCCGCAGAAGCATTCTGTCCTTGCCAGATCTTAGCACCTGTGACGGATCTAGAAAATCTTCGATCCTGTTTCCAAAGTACTGCTTCTCGAGGCTGGAAGAGATGGATGTCCATCTCTAGGATTTGACTGGTTAAGCCCTGTAAGGGGGTAATGTCATCGATTATTTGGATACTACGGCCGTGAGTTGCAAGTACCAGGTCATTGTCCCTAGGGTGCACTAGTACATCATCTATCCGGGTTGTACCGAGATTGTTCATAAATCGCTGCCAGTTCTCACCTTCATTCAGTGAGATATAGAACCCAAACTCGGTACCTGCGTATAGGAGATCGTGATTGTTAGGGTCCTCGCGTATTGTACGAACATTTCCGAACTGAGGCAGGTCAGAGCTTATAGATGTCCAAGTTTCTCCGAAATCATGAGTCGTGTAGATGTAGGGCCTTAGGTCATCACTGCGGTGACCATCCAGAGAGGCATAGGCTGTAGCTGGATCCGCGTGAGATGCCTCTACTCTGGAGACATAGTAGTTCTGGGTACCTCCCGATATGTTTCTTCCTACTTCAGTCCAGGTGGAACCTCCGTCTCTACTCATTTGTATATTTCCATCGTCTGTACCTACCCAGAGAAGGCCTGGCGAAAGGGTTGATTCACTGATGGAAACGATAGTACTGTACTGGTTGACACCATCATTTCGGGAAACGATACACTCCTGTCCCCGAATCCAAGGTCTACAACGCGGGAGAGAGTTATACTGACCCATTATCTCTATTTCGTCTTTGGTTACATTCTTGGTGAGGTCAGGACTCATCGTCCATGTTTCACCTTGATCTAAAGATCTAAAGAGTCGATTAGATCCAGCAAAAATCACTTTTTGGTTGTGTGGCGACAGGATAAACGGAGTATTCCAGTTCCACCGTATTTCTAGATCTTGAGATGGTGTAGGGCTGATATTGGAATCCTGATCATTCCTGGGTGGTTGAGGCCGAATACTCGACTGTTCCCCAGATTCTAGATTTACTCTACGGATATTCCCATTTTGAGATTCACTGAAGATCTGTTGGTGGTTGGTTTGGTCCACTGCTGTATAGAACCCGTCTCCTCCTCCTACACGATACCAATCTTCGGACAATATCTGTTCACCTCGGACTGAACTGGGACCACACCAGGAGCCGTTATCCTGAAGTCCTGTACACACATAATAGGGTCGACGCATGTCGACGGAAGCGTGGTATGGCTGGCCGACTTCCCAGTTTCGAAAGGATTCCCAATTCTTCCCTTGGTCATAACTAACATCCAATGAACCGTCGTTTCCGATCATGATATGATCACTGTTCTCTGGATTGATCCAAAGCGCATGTTGATCAACGTGTCCATAACCTTCCAGTGTCTCGAAGTTTTGTCCTCCATCAGTGGATTTGTGGACTCGTTGGTCAACTGTGTAGACCAAATCAGGGTCCATCGGGTCCACTCTTATTTGACTGAAATACATAGGTCTTCCGTTTTCATTACTTCTAAACTCCCAGGTATTTCCTTTGTCTGTTGATCTCCAGATGCCGTTGTATTGTGGGTCATCGGGGAGAGCGTCCTCTTGTGACAGACGCTCTTGTTCAGCTGTTTCTTCAGCAGACAAAGCATTTTCTTTGTCTGGAGCCACTTCGATTTGAGCATAAATAATGTCAGGATCTGCCTGGGTATTTGCCAGGGCGATTCGCCCCATTGTACCGTTGGGGAGTCCGTTTCCCTCTATCCTCGACCAACGTTCTCCTCCATCAGACGAATGCCAAATGCCACTTCCAGGGCCTCCTCCAACAAAACAACAAGCTGTTCTCCTACGCTGGTAAGTAGCAGCAAATAGCACGTCTGGATTTGAGGGGTCAATGATGAGATCAGTAGCACCAGTATTTTCATCAACGTAGAGTACCTTTTCCCAGGAATCCCCTTTGTTTGAAGTTTTGTATATACCCCTTTCCACGTTGGGCCCAAACAGATGACCGTTGGCAGCTACCCAGGCTACGTCAGGGTCACTTGGGTGTGTCACAATTCTACTGATTGATTGCGTCTCTTCTAGACCGACTAACCCGAATGTTTCCCCACCGTCTGTCGAGAGATAAACGCCTGCTCCAAAAGAGGAGCTTTGGCGATTATTGGATTCACCCGTTCCTACCCAAACGATGTTTGCATCCGATCCACTAATCGCTACAGCACCAACAGACGCCGTAGGATGAGTGTCAAAGACGGGCTTAAAGGTGATTCCATTATTCGTGGTTTTCCAAAGACCTGCAGTGGCGAAACCGACAAAAAAGACATGTGGATTATCTTTTGAAACAGCTATATCATCGACTCTACCACCCTGACCGATAGGTCCGATACCTCTCCAGGCAAATGATTTCAGAATGTTGTTGTCCGACTGATTGATTGCCGGGTTTTGGGTTGTTTCTTGACTCTCAATTGGTAAGCTGAAAAAGATACTGGAAAAGATGAGAGCAATTCCTAATCGAACTTCACGACTCCTAGTGGTACCAAACATAGTTTTGATCCTTGTATATGTAGTCATCAGGATGATAGTAAGGTCAGATTTCTCCTCTGTTTAGAAATCTTCACTGGTAATTCTTCTCTGTTCATTCTCTGGTCCTTTCAGGTGTACATCCAGCCATGCCGTCCACCGACCCCATAAGTCGAGAAGTGTCTCTTTAGTCGCTGGTCCGTGGTCTTCAAATGGATAGAGGTACATGGCAGCTTTCTTGCCCAATCCATTTAATGCATGAAAAAGTCTTGGCGAATGGTCGGGTGCGGTACCTACATTTTGGTCATTCATTCCATGGTACATGAGCAGAGCACCAGTGAGGTTGTTAGCGTAGACAAACGGAGACATTCCTAAATATACCTCTTTGGCGTCCCAGAAAATCCGTCTTTCACTTTGGAAGGATAGAGGCGTAAAAGTCCTATTATAATTCCCATCCCCGGCGATGCCTGCCTTGAAGAATGGTGTGTGTACCATGGCGTTTACAGTGCCGAAAGCACCGTAAGAGTGCCCTCCTAAACCCAACCGCTTTCGATCGATGATTTCACGCTCATCTAGCTCATCTATTACGGCGGCTAAATTATTACGCAGATCGTGCTCATAGTTATTATTCATTTGGCCAGGTTTACCGACGATTGGTGTATCTGGTTCGACGACGGCATAGCCCATTCTTGTCATGTACTGAATCGATCTAGTGCCAAAGTTAGGGAAGGCGTTCTTATTGTAAGTTCTTCCAGCTTCGTCATAGCTCTCTTGATCTTCGTATTCCCTGGGATAGAACCAGAACATGGCAGGTAGGCGGGTTCCGGGGTTGTAATCTGCAGGCAACAGGACGTTGACCATGAAGTTGAATCCGTCTGGACGTTCTACAACGAATCTACGTCTGGGGGCGTTGGTCAAATCTGGAGTGTAATCGATATTCGAGGTTAGTTGCGTGCGCCTGCCGTTTACTAAGAGATGTGACTGAGAAATTTCGGTTGGAGTCTCTCTCGAAACTACGAATTGTTCATCGTCTACACTGAGGACTGAAACAATTCGTTCGTATTGGTCTTGGTTGCTGCTCTCATAGACCCTTTCTTTTTTCCCAGTCAAAATCTCTACTTTATCGAGGAAATTTTTAGGTCCTTGTTGCATTGGGTCAGTGTTGTAGTTGTGACCGTAGAAGAAGACATGTTTTCCGTCGACAGAAGTCTGCACTACACCATTTCCTGTATCTGAAGATCCCCGACGGTTGACGATAGGGACTTTGCCGTTAGCCATTAGTAGAGACCCTGGATTAGAATAGAAGTCGTCCGATTCGTACTGTGCCAGGACGTATTTTTTGCCAGCATCACTCAAGTCAATGGCGTATTGCGTTATCTGATTCTGGTCATCTTCGCCCTCAGCACTTTCGGTAACAAAGAGCATTTCATAGTCATGGGAAAAACTATGGCTGGATATATCAGAGGCACTTTGATAGAGGACCGATATATCTGAATCTTCGAAAGGAGGTGCCCAGAGTAGCACCCGGTCATTGCTGTTTTCATCTTCGTCGTCCTGCTTTTCACGTTGCAGATAAGTCAGACCGCTGGCGTCCTCTGTCCATCTGATTTGTCGTTTTTGTAAGACGTCTCCACTGCCTGCTACTCCGGGAGCGGAAGGTCTTCGGTCTCCTAATCCAGTATTCATCTCAGTTGTTTCTAGATCAGCCAATAGATTGCCAGATCGGCTCCAAAGTTGCTCGACACGGCCGAAATTGTTCACGGGCACTATATAGCTGAACGGTTTCTGCAAAAGCTCTACTCTGGAGTACTGTCCATTGGAAGCGAAATCGAAACCGTAGATCATCGCTGGGTTACCGACTTTCTCTGTGTCACCGTTTTCAACATTTATCGTGACTAGTTGACCTGTAGCATGCCATTCTAGCAATTCCTCGTCGTGTGGAGTCGCCATAAGGCTCGCATAAGTCCGCAACATGTTCTCACCA
Organism: uncultured bacterium; assembly: GCA_963935005.1. Lineage (GTDB taxonomy): Bacteria > Gemmatimonadota > Gemmatimonadetes > Longimicrobiales > Gaopeijiaceae. Next base: position 8,590 of record CAWWAX010000008.1, read on the forward strand.
TCTTGGGTTTGTTTCACTTGTGGCCCAGTCGGAACCATACTAGGCATCGGTTTGCCTGATCGTCCACTTGGAATAACTACGGTTGCGATTTCTTCTCCATCTCCAGTCCATTCGAAGTTTGTGACTAAGTTGGCTAGGACAGGAAGATTCGTAAGTTTTCTGGTATCGCCAGTTTCAGGGTTCCCCAGATAGATATGGGTTTCATTAGAGTTGTGAACAAAAAAAGCAAACCTGCTTCCATCGGGTGAAAAAGTAGCATTAGAAATGCGAGAACCACTGGGTATTTGTACTGAGGTTTTGGATCCATCTGAGGCAGAGATGATGTCTATGCCGACGTTGGAACGGATAGTCAGATTACGGTGTCGATTTGCAGAGTAATCAAAGAACTGTCCGCCTAGTTCGTCGAAGTCCTTTGAGAAGCGGTCCATAGTTACTGGCCCGTCACTGATTTCGTGAAGAAACCAGAGTTTGTTTGCACTGACATCCGACAAAGTCAAATTGAGATAGCGAGGAGCTAAAACAGCATCAGATATGTCATTAGGAGGATTGACAAAGGATTTGTCGTCTAGGATCTGTTGTGCGTCCCAAGCTTGTTGGCTGTTTTGCGCCTGGACCACAGATACAGATGGGATGAACGAGATAAAGAAGTAGGCCAAGGCTATTAGGGCTCTGGGAAACACTGCTTTGCAAATTGAGATATCTCGGCGACATTGGCTCATGCTTATTTCCTCTTTGTGTACGTTTTTATAAGACTTTTATCATAGCGAGTCTGACTTAGTTCATCTTTTCGACGGACAGAAAAAATTGGGGTGTGAGAGGAGTTCCACAAGGGGTAGCGTTGTAGCTCTTGTGAAGTAAGGAGGAATCACTGTATCAATTAGTGACATTATATGGCGGATTTACTGCGTTTGATCTTGTATTTTTTCAGCCATTCCTCAGTTAGACAGCAATAATTTATCATAATGTGGGGATTTTAGGTTACTCAGATGAATGAGTCGGACAGAAAGACAAAATTGCTTCGTGAGATAGGGTTGACGGGCCTAGTGGCAACAGGGGTCTGCTCTATGATGGGCGCCTCTATAAACGTGGTGCCTATAATGATACAGCGGAGTGTCCCAGGGATTGGGTCCTCGGTAGTAGAGGCCTACCTGTTTTCGATCATTCCTGCCAGCTTAGCGGCTCTTTCCTATGCGATCCTCAGTTCAGCGATGCCTAGAGCAGGAGGAAGTTATGTATACGCCAGTCGCGCCTTAAATCCCTACATAGGTTTTGTGGCCAGTTTTTCCCAATGGTTTGGTCTTTCCATTGCAATAGGGGTGATATCGTATCTGATAGTTCCTTTTTTTCGGGATGTATGCTTGGTCCTGGGATGGCTAGAATTGGCCAGTACTCTTAACGCAGGACCAGTCAGGGTTTTCCTCTCACTAATAATATTGTGGAGTTTCGTTGCTCTGAACTTGAAAGGAGTTCGGATTTATGAGAAAACATTAGTTCCACTTATGCTGATAATGTTTGTGTTGGGTAGTGTAGTGATAGTCTCAGGATTTCTTTTCGATCACCAGGATTTTATCTCAGCCGTCTTTCAAGAATCAGGGTATGTAATTCCTGATCCTGAAATCTCTAGACTGGGGATCTCAGATTATTTGGCAGCGTCAGCCATACTTTTTACGAGTTTTATAGGTTTTGATTCCATTGCCCAGGCCGGTGGAGAAGCTCGAAATCCAGCTCGGAATTTACCATTAGCTATCGGCATGGCTGTGGCGATAGTCGGCATTTTTGATATGCTATTCACGGCAGCCATTTATCATGCAGTGCCCTGGAGTTATATCGCTGAGAAAGCTCAATCTCAGGATCTTACAGCCCCCGGACTTTTAGGCCAGTTACTTCCTGATGGTTTGACGGTTGCGATCATTCTGGGAGCGGCCGTCGCTTTATTAAACGATCTTCCAGCGATGTTATTATCTGTTTCTAGGTTAATGTTCTCGTGGGCACAAGATGGAATTGTTCCGTCGAGAGTAGCCAAGATAGACAAAGGATCGGGTGTTCCTCGAGTAGCCACAATACTCAGCGGTTGTATGGCTTCCATTGGGATAGTAGGGAGCTATTTAGCCAGCGATTTCTTTCTGGGAATAGATATCCTAGTCACCTCAATGCTCGTCAATTTTATTGTTATGTGTTTAGCTGTTTTGGCTTTGCCAAAACGAAATCGAGAAATTGCTAACAAGGTTACTGTCTTGAATTCATGGGCGACTAGAAAGGCAGTGGCACTATTTGGAATAGTGTTATTAACATTATTTCTGGTTGTCCATATTTGGAAAGATTTAAACAACGATTTAATTGCGTGGTATTTCCATTCCACATTTGTATGGCTCTTAGTGATGGGAATAGCGACTTTCATTTATTTGTATGAGGTTAGTCGTCTTAAGAATAAGGGGATTAGTATCAATGAAGTCGTTTCTAACTTGCCTCCGGAATAACTCGTGAAGAATGTTGTGGAGCGTATCGACCTAGGTCCAGGATTGGAAATATCACGAGTTTTGACTGGTCTTTGGCAGGTAGCGGATATGGAGCGACTTGGAAGCCTCGATACCAAGGAAGCTATCGAAGCTATCAATGGCTACGTGGAATCGGGTTTCACTACCTTTGATATGGCGGATCACTATGGATCCGCCGAAGTGATTCTAGGAGAATTTCTCCGTGAGTTTCCTAGACTGGACATTCAATTGTTGACTAAATGGGTGCCGAAACCCGGCCTAATCACCCGCGAAGATACCAGATCAGCGATCCAGAGATCTTTAGAGAGACTGTGCGTGGACTCTATTGATCTCTTGCAATTTCATGCCTGGAGCTATGCCGATCCAATTTGGCTGGAAAGTCTATTTTGGTTGCAAGAATTAAAAGAAGAAGGATTAATCGAGCAGCTAGGAGTAACTAATTTTGACACAGTACATCTCAAAATGGCACTGCGGAGCGGTATCAAGATTGTTTCGAACCAAATCTCTTATTCAGTAATTGATCAGAGAGCTAAGAAGGACATGACTGACTTTTGTCAGGCGAATCAGGTGAAGTTGCTTGCCTATGGAACCTTGGCAGGCGGATTTCTTTCTGAAAAGTGGTTGGGAGTTCCCGAGCCTGAGGAAGGACAATTAAAAAAGTGGTCGCAAATGAAATACAAACGATTTATTGAAGTTGGAGGGGGGTGGGAACTTTTCCAAAAGATTTTGTATCGTTTGCATGAGGTGGCAAAGAGTTATGATGTCTCGATAGCTAATGTAGCGGGACGATATATTCTAGAGGATCCAGCAGTCGGTGGAATTATTATTGGGATGAGAACAGGAGACAACGAACATATTTGTGAGAATTCGCAAATTTTCAACTTCGAACTTTCGGAGGCTGACAGGTCTGTGATAACCGATGCCTTGGAAGTTTTTGGAATGATTCCGGGTGATTGTGGAGACGAATATCGAACCGCTCCATTTCTGACCGCATCAGGGGATCTAAGCGATCATTTTGAAGATGCTCCGGCACCTTATATCAAGAAGAAACTTTCTACTAAAAGAGCTGTGGTTACTTCAGGCACATCCTGGGAGGACATAGGGGGGTACTCTAGAGCGATCAGGATTGGCGATCAGATTTGGATTTCTGGAACTACAGCAACGCAAGGTGTACGTAGGATTGGAGGAAATGATCCTGAATCGCAGGCTCACTTCATTATAGATAAAATCGAAGGAGCTCTGGTGTCTCTGGGCGGATGTTTACAAGACGTTGTCAGAACCAGAATCTATCTTCGAGATATTGCAGACTGGGAGGTGGTAGCTAGGGTGCATGGAAAACGCTTCGGAGATGTCGCGCCTGTAAACACGTTGGTTCAGGCTGGACTAGTAGGTGGAGAATATTTGGTTGAGATCGAAGCTGATGCTTTCGTAGAGAACAACTAACCATACTACAAGAATTCACTACTACCACGAAGAAATACAGGACATAGACAGGAGAGGATATGAGCGTAGTGTCGACAGAGGAAATTCGAGGGCATTTTCCAGCTTTACAAAGGACCCATGCGGGTTATCCTGTGGGGTATTTCGATGGACCAGGGGGAACGCAAGTGCCAACCGAAGTCATCGAAGCTTTCACTGATTACTTATTGCGGCATAATGCAAATACAGATTGGAAGTATCCTAGCAGTATAGAAACGGATCAGTTTCTAAAGGAAGCAAGGGTGACATTCGCAGACTTTTTGAAATGTTCTGAAAGAGAGATTGTCTTTGGAAATAACATGACCACTCTTACTTACCATTTAAGTCGGACCCTGGGGAAACTGTGGGGTCCGGGAGATGAGATCATAGTTACCCAGTTGGATCACCAGGCAAATCAAGCACCTTGGCATAGCCTGGAGGAAGAATACGGCGTAACGGTCCATACCGTACCAATGCTCGCAGAAAATGGGAAATTAGATTGGGATACTCTAACAGAGTTGTTTACTCGGCGGACTCGACTTCTGGCCATAGGAGGAGCTTCCAATGCGTTGGGGACTGTAAATGACTTAGATCAAGCAGCACGACTGTGTCGATCATTTGGAGCTTATTTTTTCGTTGATGCTGTCCACATGGCTTCCCATATGCTGATGGACGTGGTAAAGACAGATTGTGATTTTTTGGCTTGTTCTAGTTACAAATTTTATGGTCCGCATGCAGGTATTTTATACATTCGAAAAAATGTTGGAGAGTCTCTGATGCCTCCTCGGCTACCTTGTGCAAAAGATTATTTACCAGAGTCATTTGAGACAGGGACATTGAATCATGAAGGGATAGTAGGAGCAGCAGCAGCAGTCGACTTTTTGGCAGGGTTGTCAGAATCAAACGGATCTCGTCGTGATCGATTGGAGGCAGTATTTAGCACCTTATATGCTAGGAGTCATAGATTGTTGGGATTTCTTTGGGACGGGTTGCAAGAACAAAGAGGAGTTCAGCTTTATGGCCCTGGCCCTGGTGAAGAGCGAACCCCAACGATCGGGTTCACTGTTAAGGGAGTGGACTCCTCTACTGTAGCAGAACGACTGGCTAATGATTTTGGTTTATTCCTGTCACATGGAGACTTTTATGCCACAGGAGTAACCGAGGCTCTCGGACTAGGGCAGCAGGGACTTGTCAGGGCCGGTTGTGCCTGCTATACCAATGAAGACGAAGTCGAAAGATTAATTAAAGGAGTGGCTGCTTTGTGCTCCTGACCTCTCCTTCGAATCCAGGTTTCGTTCGTTATCTACATTATCTCCAGTAGTTCCAACTCAAATATCAGAGTGGCGTTTGGGCCGATGTCTCCACCTGCACCAGTGGCACCGTAGCCGAGTTCAGAAGGTATGAAGAAACGATATTTACTACCCACGGACATCAGTTGTAGCCCCTCACCGAAACCGGCTATCACTCCCTGCACTCCAAAAGTCGCTGGTTCACCTCGATCATAAGAGCTGTCAAATTCGGTGCCATCGAGCAGTGTTCCGCGGTAGTGAACTCTTACCTGGCTAGTATTTTCTGGTTTTGCACCAGTGGCTTCTTCAAGAATTTCGTATTGCAGGCCACTGTCAGTAACTGTCACTCCTTCAACTAGAGCATTTGCCTCAAGAAAAGCTTCTCCTTCCTCTGCATTCTCCAAACCAGTAGCCTCCATGTTAGTTCGTTCTTCTTCTTCAGCTTTCTGTACAATACGCTGACCTGCTGCTGCCTGCTCTGCCATTGGTACAGCTGGCTCTATCCCACCGAGCACGTCTTCTATTCCACGAAAGAGTTTGTCGAGCTCGAGGTAGTTTTTCATAGGTAGAAGGGAGTTGCCGATTTGCTGTCCAAACCCGTAGCTGGCCAGCTCTTCATCGCCATTCAATGAAACCGGTGCTCCTTGATCTGTACTACCTTCGCAGCCATAAAACAGGAAACAGATAACAACCAAGAAATATGTAAAATAAGATTTCATTTGACACCTCAGGTCAGGGTCGTTGTAGTAGTCAGTTTTCCCTATACTAAACGGCCGATAGCGCATTGTGTTGCCGAAAGATATACAAAAGAAGGGAAATCTTGTCTAGGTTTGACTCTTTTTTAAAAATCGTTTAGTCAGCTGTATGGTTCGGTCATCGCCGTCCTTCTTTGCCTTAGTTAACAAGAGGCCTATGTATCGACGCAGACGCGGATCCCCCCATTTATACCCGGTGGCCATTTCAGCACTTTTTGTCTCGCCGAGATTGGCTCCCTGTATCAAAGCTGAGGCTGCCGCTTCGTCAAACCCTTTTGATTTTGGATCTGGAAGATCGTATCGGATTGCTGGAGGAGGATCAGAGTCCTCTTTGACGAATGCTCGCGACATATTTTGGTCTCCAGTATACGTCATACTCCAAATGCAGGGTCCAAGAAGGACGAACTGCTTATATTCCAAGCCAGTAGTTCAGTTTAACGATGATACGGTCGTCTGGTGCAGAATCCAATAACGCTTCAAAATTTCTATCAAAGTGGAAATCCCCTAAGGCTAGATAGGAAGTTTTCTTGCGTTGCCAGACAAGAAATAATGTAGATCCAGGCTTGTACTCCCACCTAAACACGGCGTTTCCTATTAGTGACGTCAGATTGATGTCGCGGTCTGAGAAGGAGTAATCCACCACATTGTCGCTATTGAAGTCGAGGTGATTTTTTATTGAACCGTTTGTTTGTTCTTCTCGGCAAAGGCTACCATTCTGACAAATTATAGATGTGCCAGAAGATATTGGATCACCCTCTTTAAAGTAGGTAAAGTCATACGTTCTTGGAGATTTGAGTTGTTTATAGTGGGTATAGTCGGCGGAGGACATGAACGGCTGTGCGTAAAGTTGAAAGGACATGCTTGGTGAAAAGATCCAACTAACTCGTGTAGCCATCTCTAACGTGTGTCTCTCTAGGTCGGCAAAAATATATCGGTTTCCGTAGGTTTCAGCATACGGAAGGGTTGAAGTGACGGCGACATATTGTTGAGCCATTGTTTCCGAAGTCATACTAGGCTCAACAGACATTTCGAATTGTGGTGATGGACGGATTCTAACAGTTCCATAGAATTTTAACTGATCTCCAGAATTTTTACGTCCAGCTCGGTGACTAAAACCGCTTTTAAGAAAGAAGGTTTTTCGTGCATCGGTACTTAAGTTTCCTCTAATATTGAAACTCCCCGGATCTTCCATTACGGGACCACCGCGAGTCAGTGCGAAATTTCGATGGTCGGAACTGTAAGTGAAATTCATTTCACTTTTCCATTCATTGATAAAAGTGGTTTTAAAGCTGAGATTGCCGGTCCCAGAAGCTCTTGATGCTTCCCATGATTCCCACGAACTGTAGTTATCGAGAGCTTCGTGACTCCAACTAGAGGCTGCCCAGAATCCGATGTTATAAGATTTGTACCATGAACTTGGGAAAATCTCCTTGTAATTCCATCGGGTACCCCCAGATAGTTTCTCTCGAGAACGGCTGTACCCCAAATCATTGACTTCGAAACCTGGACTCAGCTCCCCCAACCAAAATCCTCCCGTAAAGTGCTCACCGTTTTGACGGTTTAGCTCTATCTGCCAACGTCCACCACTCATCGAGGTGGCTGAAGAATCGACAGCCAGGCGAGTGGCGTCGGGTCGTTGAAAATAGTGGTTACTGGAAGTTTGGATACGCGTGATAGAACTCTCGCTTCCTCTCAGCTGGCTGGTCGCCACAGAACCTTCAACGGACCAATCCCTATCATGCCACTGATGTTGGAAATGTAGCCCTCCAGTCAGGGCATTTTTGGGAAGGAAGTCGAATGTGTCATCTCTGGACAAATCTCTGTTGACTGCTGTAAAGAGAGCACCGATTTGGGAGGCTCCTCCATTGAGATCTTTTTGTACTTTCAGGGCACCAAATTGGGATTGAGGTTCGGCTCTGAATTTTTCAAAACGGTCTTCGTTGGCATAGAATGCTTCGCCTGTTTCTTCGCCCACAGAAGCTGCTAGTAGTCCTATCGACACACCTGAATCAGTTCTTCCAGTTAACTTCATCGCTCCATCGATGGTTGCATCAAGTGGAATGCGATTGAAATCAGAACCGCCTGGAGGGCTTCCATGAGGGACTCTTCCTATCCGCCGAGAGTAGTAGAGCTTGTCTCCAGGAGACCTCGACAATGGGAAATCGAAGACTTGTGCATCTTCAACAAAGAAAGGACGACGTTCGTCGAAACGTGTTTCGAATTCGGAGAGGTTGATCTCGGCAGGGTCTGCTTCGATCTGTCCAAAATCGGGGTTGACTGTAGCATCGATAGTGAATGCGGAACCTAGTCCTAACTTTAGATCGGTGCCAATTCTTCCGATGTTTTCAGATCCGTCAAAGAAAGGATTGCCCTGTTCGGCTTCAGCTTTGTGTAAGCTACTTGAAAGGTATGGGCGCACCTCAATTCTGCGAGAATTCTTTGGTATCTTGACGTTCTCTAAGATTCCAAATTGGCTGACATAACCAGTTCGCATTTGAGAGTGAAGTGCAAAATAACTCCATTCATTTTCAACCATTCGACGACGAGAAGATTGGAAGCCCCATGTTTGGTTGGGTTCGCTTGAGTCGTAGCGGATTTGAGATAAAGGTATTTTCATTTCTGCTGACCAACCCCGGTCGTGATGATGTACGGCTGATTCCCAAACAGCATTCCATGCCTGATCTTGCTGGGAATCATTGTAGAAGTATTTGTCAAATTGGACGTTAGCTGCTGATACTCGAAAATAGTAACTAGTGCGTCGATCGAAGTTGGGGTCGAAAGCTACATTTATAAAATCGTACTGACCTTCTGTGTCTCTCCGTACCAAATTTTTATCAACAACGGATGGGTCAGACTCGTACATCTGGGCTCCCACGTAGATAAATTTTTCTCCAATTAATATTCGGACTTCGGTTTCTTCCAGAGCTTTCTTGCCCTCGTAGGGTTTGCCCTGGATGTAATTAGAACCAGGCGATGCTTGTTGCCAGGACAGTTCATCCAGTCTGCCATCCAGATCTATTTCTCCCACTAGTACTCCAGCACTCATGGTGGGCACATTGTCCTGTGCTGACAGGAGAGAGGTTAGTGCAAAGACTCCAGACGCAGCGATTATTATTGAAAATGAGGAGTGTTTGAGATTCATTATGGTGTGATTGGTTCATATCGGAGAGAAGTGGTCATCCACCTTAATCCATTCAACGAAAAAATCCAAGTATTGGGTTTAGTCATGTTTCCAAGCTTAGTTCTTCTTGCTTTTGAAGTCGCTCATCTAACATCACCAGTCAATTTGTTCACGGAATGACTAACAATCAAAGCTAAAATCCCAAAAGCTCCTGTGGTCATAGCGACGGTACGAAACAATTCAAAAGGTTGCAATGTTTCAAGGCTTCCGGCAACGAGACCTGCAAAAAGATTTCCTAAGGCAGTGGCGACAAACCAGATTCCCATCATCTGTCCGACTCTGCCTCTGGGAGCGAGTTTGGTGATCGAGGAAAGTCCTACAGGTGAGAGTGCCAATTCCCCTACTGTGAAGAAGAAGTACATTACGACCAGCCAAGCGGGTGACACTGGGGATAAGCTGGCGTTGACCGCACCCCAGGCTATCACAAAGAAACCTGTGGAAAGACCTAGAAGCCCAAGTCCAAATTTGACTGGAATGGAGGGGTTGGCATTTCGTGATGATAGCCAAATCCAAAGAGAAGCAAAGATTGGCGAGAAAATGATTATAAATCCGGAGTTGACTGATTGAAGGAATCCAGCTGGCATCAGCCATCCGAAAATATTACGATCGGTGAGATTTTGAGCAAACAGGTTAAGGGATGATCCAGCCTGCTCAAATCCGGACCAGAAAATGGCCGACAGTAGGAATAACCATAGGATAACCCAAAGACGTTTTATTTCTTCTCTATTATGGCCCCCAAGGATTATGAGATAAGCGAAGTAGAGTGCCACAATGATGAGAATAGCTGTGCCTAATCCAGTCGCTATTTGGGTCAAAGATAAGGGGATAAATCCAGTCGAAACCATATATGAAAAAATTGCGAGCAATCCTAGAAATAATGTTAAACCACTCCAAAATTTGCGAGCTTTTCCGCTTAATTCTTGATTGGAAAGGGTTGTTTGTAGGAGTCCAGCGTCTCCGAGGTGTGACATTCCGGATCTGAATTGGAGCAGGCCAAACACCATACCTATACCAGCGAGAGAGAAACCCCAGTGCCAGTTGTAGTTTTCTCCGAGGAATGAACAAAGTACAGGTCCGATCAAAGCTCCTATGTTGATGCCAGTATAGAAGACTGAGAACCCCGCATCTCGAGCGGCGCCTCCATCTGGGTAAAGGTCGCCGACGATGGCACTAATGTTTGGCTTAAGGAAACCAGTTCCAACGATAATTAGTCCAAGCCCAGTATAGAATGAGAGCATCGAAGGTATTGCCATACTGAAATGTCCCAAAGCGATTATCCAGCCACCCACATAAACTGCTTTTCTCTGCCCCCATAGATTGTCAGCGATCCAGCCACCAGGTAGAGCAAGGAGATAGACTAGAGCTGTGTACAAACCATAAATCGCCGAAGCTGTACCTACATCGAATCCAAGCCCAGGGTTGCTTCCAGCTGTACTGGTCGTCATAAAGAGTATAAGAAGGGCCCTCATACCATAGTAGGAAAAGCGCTCCCACATTTCAGTATAGAAAAGTATGGACAATCCTCGAGGTTGCCCGAGAAATGTCTTTTCAGGTGGGTTCTGGCTTAAGTCAGCCGTGTTCGCATTAAAAGTGTCCAAAATCACTCCAGTTTCGGTCAGAGTCATTGTTTTTTAGGATGGCGAATGAAACAGTATTGTATCCCATAGTCGCTAGATTCGATACCTCAGGATGCCTTGTAAAGACTTTATAAAGACTTTTATAAAGGTTAAATTGTACGGTCCATATTGGGGGGTTTAACGTTATCTTAGTTAGATGAGTCATCTTTCTAGATTTGGGAGATCCTTTTGGATGTTTTAAGGGTAAATGTAGAGATGACCAGGGTGCTTATCAGGCCCGTTTCTTTGGAGTAAATAGAGTGCCTAAGATCGCAGCATTGTTTATACTTGCTGGACTTTCCATCCCGTGTAATGGACTATTCGCCCAGGATACTACTGAACCTGTCCTCCAAGCTCTGCAGCTATCGGATGGTGCAGATATTATTATGGATGGTCAGATTTTAGAAGAATTCTGGGGGATGGCTGTTCCCATAAGCGATTTCACGCAGCAGGAGCCAGTTGAAGGAGGCGTACCTTCAGAAAAAACAGAGATTAGAGTGGTGTTTGATCAGGACAATCTCTATATAGGTGCGATTATTTATGATGACCCTGACGGTATCCTCGCTTACCAACTAGAGCGAGATGCTTCTCTAGGAACAGATGATCGGTTCATGTGGATCTTGGATACATTCAGGGACGGACGTACTGGTTATTTCTTTGAGATAAATGCAGCAGGTTTGATGGGCGACGGTTTGATGGGTGGAGGTGGAGGTGGTCGTATGGGTGGTCGTGGCGGTTTTGGAGGAGGGTCGAACAAGGCATGGGATGGAATATGGGAAGCACAAACTAGTAGGCGACCCGATGGTTGGTCTGCAGAAATTAGGATTCCATTTCGCACATTGAACTTCGATCCGAATACTGAGGATTGGGGGATTAATTTCCAGCGAACAGTTAGAAGGAAAAACGAGGAGATCCTCTGGAGGGGATGGCGGAGAACAGAAGGTCTGTTTAGGCCGATCTTTGCCGGGGTTATGACTGGTCTCAAAGATATGTCACAAGGTCTGGGCTTAGAAGCGAAGCCTTCTGGCATCGTCAGTTACAGAAATACACCTGCAGATGTTAAATCTACGAGCTACCCTAGAGATGTCAGTTTGGATCTTGATTACAGCATTACCTCAAGTTTGCGGGCCTCATTTTCTGTAAACACAGATTTCGCTGAAGTAGAAAGTGATAATCGCAGAGTTAATTTAACCCGCTTTTCAATCCGTTATCCTGAAAAGAGGGACTTCTTCTTGGAGGGATCGGGAGTGTTTTCCTTTGCACCACGAAGCAGTCCTTCTCCTTTTTTCTCCAGAAATATTGGAATTAAAAATGGGCAAGCTGTTCCAGTTAGCTATGGCGCTCGAACGACAGGTCAGGTTGGAGCCTATGAAGTGGGATTTTATCAAATCGGAACTGGTTCTAAGTCCTGGACTGCTGATGAGAAAACAAACTTTGTTCCAGAAGAACAATTTACTGTAGCTAGGATCAAGAGGCGCGTATTCGAGCAATCTACTATTGGGGCAATCTATACCCGCCGAGCTAGTGAAGCCGAGTCCGATGGAACTATACTGGACGATCGTCATACGGCAGGGGTTGATTTGCAACTCAACTCACGGAGTTTCTTGGGGAATAACAATGTGGAAATGGAAACGTTTTACATTTGGAATTCAAATCCAGATCCAACAGAAAATCATTCTACAGACGATCTCTCTGCTTCCGGGGTCCGCATAAATTTCCCGAACGATGTATGGTCGGGCCACCTTTCTTATCGTCGGTTTGGATCGGAGTATAAGCCGGCTCTTGGATTCGTGGCACGTAACGACTTCAGCAGAATTGAGCCCAGATTGGGTTGGTCTCCTCGTCCAGCTAGTATTGATTGGATAAGAAAATTTGATTTTTCGGCACAGTTTAGAAATATAACCGAACTGGGGACCGGGGTATTAGAGGAAAGAGAATGGTCCCTGAAGCCTTTCGGGGTCGAATTCGAAAGCGGTGATAGAATTAATTTGGATGCTACTCAAAAGTATGAATATTTGGACAGATCTTACCAGGTCAGTGACGGTATATATCTAACTGAAGGCGAGTACTCTACATGGGATTATAGGTTGTCTGGCAATACGGCGGGAAGAAGGAAGATTTCACTTTATGGAGGGTTGAGCTTTGGAGAATTCTGGAACGGGCACAAAGTAGGATATGGAGGGCGAGTTAGCATTAAGCCGACCCCAGGATTTACAGTGGCTCTAAATACTCAGGTTAATGATGTTTCCCTCCCACAAGGTGATTTTACCGCCAACCTTTACGAAATCGAAGGGAAATGGCAGGCTAGTCCTTGGGTGAGCACGGTCACTCAGATCCAGTATGACGAACAAAGTGACTTGTTCGGTCTTTTTTCTCGGCTGAGGTGGATCGTCAAGCCGGGGAATGAAGTGTATTTTGTGTACACTCACAACTGGCAGAATCTGAGTGCCAGCATTCTTGAGGACCCCGAGTTTAGGACCTTGAGTCGGGGAGCTTCGGCTAAAATGAATTACACTTATCGTTTCTAGAACCGATCGGGTTGCTTTTTATCACTTCTTATAGACTTCGCTAATTCTTTAAGACTATAAAAGCGTCGGATGCACCAACTCTTGGTTTCTCCAGGGATCAGACTTAGGATAAATTCGAACTCTAAGGTTTCTTTTCGTAAGTTCCAGTATACTCTATTGATATGGGGGCTTTCCTTCGTTAAGTACCTTAATACAGTGATCGAATATAGAAGATGAAATGCCAAAGACTGACAATAAGTGAGGATAATTAAGTGAGTGGTTCAAATGGTCGTATCACGGGTGGACATCTTGTAGCAAAAGCCCTGAAGAATGAAGGGATCGATACAATTTTTACTCTTTGCGGTGGTCACATCATCGATATTTATGATGGTTGCTTAGACGAGGGTATTCGGATTATAGACGTACGCCATGAACAGGTAGCAGCCCATGCCGCTGACGGTTATGCTCGCCAAACTGGTGGAACGGGATGTGTGGTGACTACGGCAGGACCAGGTTTTACGAATGCAATGACCGGACTGGCCAATGCATTTCGTGCAGAGAGTCCTATTTTGCATATAGGTGGACAGGGTTCTCTGACCCAGCACAAAATGGGTTCTCTTCAGGATCTTCCCCATGTTGATATAGCAACACCAATCACTAAGTTTGCTGCCAGCGTTCAGAGTACTGAACGCATCGCAGACATGGTTTCCATGGCCGTACGAGAATGTCATAATGGTGCGCCAGGCCCCTCCTACCTGGAGATCCCCCGTGACATATTAGATGCAGAGATTGATGCAGAAACGGCTAGGATTCCAGAGCCAGGACACTACAGGGCTTCTACCAAGAGCGTGGGAGACTGGGGTGATGTGGAAAAGCTAGCTGATTTGCTAGTTTCATCGGAGAGACCTTGTGTGTTATTTGGCACCCAAGTGGCAACGTGTCAGGCTTATGACGAAGCTGTTCAGTTTATTAGGGATTTAAACATTCCCGCATATATGAATGGTTCAGCCAGAGGAACTTTGCCAGCAGAGGATCCTCATTACTTCCATAGAACCCGTCGGATGGCTTTCAATGATGCTGATGTCATCGTGATTGTCGGGACCCCGTTTGATTTCCGAATGGGCTATGGAAAGAGACTTAGAAGTGATGCTACGGTGGTTCAGATCGATATGGATTATCGCACGGTTGGGAAAAATCGTGATGTATCCTTGGGCTTGGTTGGAGATGTCGGAACGATATTAAAAGCAGTTACAGATGTCGCCAACGAAAGATCAGATAATGGGTCTTCAAAGAGAGTGGCATGGATGGAACAATTGGCCGCTGGGGAAACTGCAGCTGAGGAAAAATTAATGTCGTTGTTCAACTCCGATGCTAAACCGATTAATCCATATAGGGTTGCTTGGGAGTTAAATGAATTCCTCACAGAGGACACTATTTATATAGGTGATGGAGGAGATGTGGTAACAATCTCTGCACAAGCAGTAAGGCCGCGTTCTCCAGGACATTGGATGGATCCAGGTCCTCTAGGCTCACTCGGTGTGGGCACTGGTTTTGCGATAGCTGCCAAACTGGCTCATCCTCAAAAAGAAGTTCTTTGTTATTACGGAGACGGATCTTTTGGCATGACCGCATTTGACATGGAAACGGCTAATAGATTTGGACTTCCTTACATAGCAGTCATCGGTAACAACTCCGCACAGAACCAGATTCGTTGTGGCCAAATCGCAAAATATGGCGAGGAACGTGGTAATGTGGGGAATAAATTGGGAGATGTGGACTTTGAACACTTTGCGACAATGCTGGGGGGATATGGGGAAGCTGTCCGTGAGCCATCAGAGATTGCCCCAGCTTTGATACGTGCTCGCGAAGCAGTCAAGTCTACGGGCAAGTGTGCTGTGGTAAATATTTGGGTGGACCCTAATGAATACGCCCCTGGTACTAAACGTCAGACTATGTACAAATAAGGTTGGGCCTGCAGGTGTTCAATGTGCAAAATAAATTTTTTTAAGTAGGATATCGAAATGCGTAAAGCTTTAGAAGGAATTCGTGTTCTAGACATGACCCATGTTCAATCTGGTCCGACTTGCACTCAAATCCTTGCCTGGTTTGGAGCCGATGTGATTAAGGTTGAATTCCCTGGCCGTGGTGATATTACAAGGAGTCAGCTGAGGGATATTCCAGATGTGGATAGTCTTTATTTTACCATGCTCAATAGTAATAAACGGAGCATTACTCTTAACACCAAGTCAGATAAGGGAAAAGAAATTTTTTGGAAATTAGTCGAGCATTGTGACGTTTTGGTAGAAAATTTTGCACCTGGAGCCTTAGATCGCATGGGGTTCACATGGGAGAAGATTCAGCAGGTAAATCCAGGACTTATTTATGGCTCAGTCAAAGGATTTGGTCCTGGACCATTTGAAGATTGTAAGGTTTACGAGAATGTGGCTCAGTGTATGGGAGGTTCTGCGAGTACAACTGGTTTTGATGATGATGTCCCTACAGTTACAGGAGCACAGATAGGAGATTCAGGGACTGGTTTGCATCTGGTAGCTGGAATACTTGCAGCTTTGATTCAACGCTCTCACACGGGAGAAGGGCAGAGAGTAGAGTGCGCTATGCAAGATGCAGTTTTGAACCTTTGTCGAATAAAGCTCAGGGATCAACAGAGATTAACTAGAGGACCGTTGCAGGAGTATCCACAATATCCTGCAGGTGAATTTGACGATTTTGTTCCCCGCAGTGGCAATGCATCTGGTGGTGGCCAACCAGGATGGGTTTTGAAGTGTGCACCAGGAGGTCAAAATGATTTTATTTACGTTATCATACAGCCACCAGGATGGGCACCCCTGATGGAACTGATCGGAAGGCAGGATTTGATCGCCGATCCGGACTGGGCAACACCAGAGGTCCGTCTTCCTAAACTGGATCAGTGCTTTGCCCTGATAGAGGAGTGGACTCAAACTAAGTCAAAATTTGAGGTCATGGGCGTGCTGAGTGAATTGGGGATCCCCTGCGGTCCCATCATGAGTATGCAGGAGCTTGGAGAAGATGAAGCTCTAAGAGAAACAAAAACCGTGGTGGAGGTGGAGCACCCTGAGAGAGGAAAATATCTTACAGTCGGCAATCCGATTAAGTTGTCTAAATCTCCGAGTGATGTAGGTCGAGCACCATTGCTAGGTGAGCATACTGAAAAAGTTCTTGCAGAGATTGGATTAACGGAAGATGACATAGAGGATGCTCGGTCGGATGGAGCGATTTAGAGAATTTTAAAGGAGCTAGATATGCGGATTGTGGTCCATGGCCAACAGGCTTTTGGAAAGAGTGTTCTGGAAGCCCTTTTGGAGAGAGGGGAAGATGTCGTGGCAGTCTACTGTGCGGCTGATAAGGAAGGTCGTCCCGTTGATCCTATCAAAGAGCTAGCCCTAGAAAACAACCTGACTGTTTGCCAGCCCTCATCGTATTCAGATGACTCGGTTTGTGATGAACTACGCGCCTTATCCCCTGATCTTGTAGTGATGGCTTATGTAACTTTGTTTGTCCAGGAGGAGTTTTTGAACATTCCGACCTACGGGACTATCCAGTACCATCCTTCATTACTTCCATTACATAGAGGGCCTAGTTCTATCAATTGGCCAATCATCAAAGGGTCTAAGAAGACCGGATTGAGTATTTTCTGGCCAGACAACGGATTAGATACTGGTCCCGTGTTGTTGCAAAAAGAGGTGGACATTAAAGAAGATGATACACTTGGTAGCTTGTATTTCAATGAGCTATTTCCATTAGGTGTAGAAGCTATGTTGGAGAGTGTGGATCTAGTGCGTGATGGGAATGCTCCTAAAATCGTACAGGATGAATCTCAGGCTACTTATGAGAGTTGGTGCAAGAAGGAGGATGTAGAAATCGATTGGTCAGCTTCAACCGAAGAGACTTATAATCTTATAAGAGGTGCCAACCCACAGCCTGGTGCCTGGACTGTTCACCGAGGTCAGACCCTCAAGATTTTTGATTGTGCAAAATTCACAGAGGTAACAGGGAGCCCAGGAGAGATATTATCGATTGATGACGAAGGTCTAATCGTTGCGACTGGGGATGGCGGAATATGTATTCAAAGGGTTCGTCCAGAAGGATCTGGTAAGATTTCTGTCCAAGAGTATATGTCGACTCACCAGTTGGAAATTGGCACTCGGTTAGGTTGACTGGTAAAGTTCGCTTTTGACTGGCTCTTGTATCTCCACCATGGAAGAAAGTAGTGAATCCGCGAGCGCCCAATCGAATTATGTTCTGACGAAACTGTACATCAGTCGAATTAACCGATAAGCCTGATCCATATCTTCCGCCAGATATCTGATAGTGAATCCATCTATTTTTGAAACACCAGGAATCGACTGAAGGATGTCAACATGAGTCGTTGAGGTGAATCTCATTTTAATTTCTATGGACTTGCCTAGATCTAAGGGTTCAAACTCATCATTCTCCATTCGGTCTAGAGCTGTGGCTGTGGCATCCATCAGCATGCTCCTGACCACTTGTGGGTGCAGGAGTCGGGCGGAGGAAGGGGTTTCTGCAGTCTTTGTTGTTACTGTTTCCGAACCAAGAAGTTGACCCAATTCTGCTGTAGCTGCCGAATCTCCAGCGACTAAAATAACGGGAATTCCTATGCTGCCGGCTAATGCAGCATTCATCCCGCCTTCTCCTACCTCAACATCATTCAACCACAGTCCCTTAACGGCCCCAGATCCTGTGTGTGCTAAGAAACCGTCAGGGTCACCTGCTTTGGCATGATAACCAATGAAAATGACTCCGTCGAAAGAAGAGTCGAGGCCTTGTACCATTCCGAGAGGTTTAATACGGCCTTGGATATAACTGACTTTAGGATGTAGCTGTCCATGTAAGACATTCTGATGGTCTCCATGGGAATCATTTACTAGAATGTTGGCATTCGGCATGCGTTCAAATATTGTCGAAACTACTGTGTTAACTTCTTGTGTCATGTACTCCCTGGCCGTTCCATAATCTTTCCCTCCACTGCTGGCCATCAAGGGGGATCCAACGCCTCCAATGCCTTCCATATCTACTGAGATAAAAATCTTTGTTGGCATTTGTCCGTAAGCTGGGTTTGGATACCAGGAGAAACTAGCAAGAATGAGAAGAGTAGCACCTAGGAAGATCTTGTTGCTATTCATATTGAGTTTCTCCTTCAGGGTGACAAGTGGATGCAAGGAAATAGATATTATGTTGATATTCTCAGACTCCGAAGAGTGGAATATTCAAGACTCGAGCAAAAAACAGTATGCAGATCATTCCGGTGAAGACGGCCAGGCTGAACCAGGCGAAATATCGGTCAAAACGGCTAGGATAAAAGACCTTGTCGGTTTTTGGTATGACTGTGAGACAGTAATATAGGTTTAAGTAAAAAATGATCGGAGCCACGAAAAAAGCTAAGGCGGAAGCTACGAGGACCAAGTAGACGGGGCGGGGTACCCCCCAGATAATAATCAATGCTGCTATTAGTGAATACAGCATGGTTATCCGATAGATATTGTATTCGGAGTACCATTTACTGGAAAATTCTGAGCTGGTGTGATGGTGTTTCTCAATTCCTTTTAACTTGGCCGTGGCTGGAAACAGGTTGCGACAACATGCTGCAACGAGTCGAGGCCATCCATCAAAATAGTTAAAGGAAGTGGAAAAGGTTGCTGCGAAAGCGCCAATCATGAAGATTATCATCACGATTGGTCCAGCCCCAGCACTTCGGGTGAAGATGCCAGCTATTTCACCTATTACGGCACGGCCTTCTACAGGACTCGGGTAGATCCAAACAGCAGCTAAGAGAAGGAAAATGGTTGCTATCATGAATGAAGCTACATGACCAAATCGGAAATCCCATAAGCCGATACGAAACCATCGACGACAGTACTCGCGCGCGTGACTGGGTATCTTGGAGGCGTCTACTGCAAGGTGCTCCTTGGGAGAAGTGAAAGGGTTAAAGGTTGGAATTAAATTTTGCTGTTCCAATTCCGGACGAATTCTTGCCATTCCGAGTCTCCTAGCACTACCCCATTCCGATGCCTGAAGAGAAACGTCCATACCGGTGGGTAGTAGTCCTAAAAATCCAGCGATAATCAACCAGGATCCTGAGGGTGTTTCAAAGATAAAGAAGTGGCCCATTGCTGAGAGTGGGGCAGGTGCTTTCAAGTAAACTCCTAGTGCGGATAATAGCAGCAGAAAAGCCAATGCTTTGGCCACCTTCTCAACTATCGAGTAATTTCCTCTGAGGAGGATTGCTACAGAAATTACCCCAAGGATGAGTCCGTATACTTCTAAGTCGGGGTTAATAGGCAGTGCCATAGATTCAGTGAAAAGGTAGTACATCACAGCAGCAGCAGCGACCAGTCGTCCTGCTTGGCCGAGAGCACATTCGATAAGTGTTACAATCAGCATGTACCAAACTGGCCACTTGAATTTGGCTGTTCCGTAGGCATCTAGAAGGCTCTTTCCAGTAGCATTAGTAAAACGAAAAGCCATTTCAAACCCATAGTACTTAAAGATATACGAGGCGGGTATGCACCAGAGCAGGGCAAATTCAAATCGACCACCAGCTGTCGGGGCGGTGATGAGGTGACTGGTCCCTATCCCTGTCATCATAAGTACGATTCCAGGACCAAAGTGAGACAGAAGGCTCCTGGGACTCATGGAAGGGAGTGTGAGTCCCGTTGATTCGTTTAGACTATTGCTGTTGGATAATCCTTCATCTGACATGCTGGCTCCAGTTTAAAAATGATGGGAGCCATTCTAATCATTCGTAGGGAATTACAGCAAGGATAGCGGTCATTCTCCACTATGAATTTTGTCGTTAATTCTTAGTAAATGTGCTCTGAAGATCATTATCGATCCTGGTGCAATTATTTCACCCACCCAATTGTTTCCGTAAGCCAGCTCTGGTGGCACTATGAGTTGTCTTACACCTCCTAATTTCATGCCTTCAATTCCCTGGTCAAATCCTGGGATCACACCGCCTTCGGCCGGGATGGTTTTGGCGTCAACTGTATCGGTACCTCGGATGAAGATAATTTCCCCTGGATCCAAGGCTGTTCCGTTGGATAGCCAAGCTCCGTAGTATACGGTGACAGTATCTCCGGCTGCTGCAACGAGATCCCCTTCTCCGTCTGAGATGCTTTTGTGGTAAAGACCTGTATCTGTCTTAGTATATTCTGAAAGAGTGATTTCTAGAGAGGCATGGAATTGTGTCGTCTCAATGACTTCTGCTTCTTCGCGGCCATTAAGCCCCATGCCCAGATCGTCACCACAGGCGGTTAAAGCAGCCACAAGGACGAGGAGAACTGAGGTCCTCATGCGCAAATCAAACCTTTCCATCTAAAACCTCCTGACATTTAGTAACATTAGCAGAGTACAAATCTAACCCAGCAACCCTAAGAAAATAAGACTCAATATTCTCTGACACTTCTTCTTCGGTGGCACAGTTAATACACTGGGCCGCTAAAATAGAAATTTTACAAGTTTATAAATCAAGTGGCTCCTATAGCTCGGTTGCATCACTGGAATAAGAGATGCAAGTTTCAGGCCAAAGAGCCATCGACCTGGTTTCTTTGCAGTTTTGCAAACCTTCAAAGAGGTCAGAGGCTTTTTTCTTCAGTTGTTCCTCTTATATTTTGTAAATCGTCCACCTATTGCGATCAGTAACAATTGTGAAACCCGAGAGTAAATAAGCATGTTTAAAACAGGTTACATCATCAATCCCAGGCTGGACATGGTATGGTTTTTGGGGCTCCCATTTGTTGCTGTCTTGGCCGCCCTTGGTGCTCAAGCGTGGCTTCCATTTGTAGCGGTAGCATCGATAAACCTCTGGATTACTATCCCTCACCACTATGCGACATGGGTTCGAACCTACGGCATGCCTGAAGACTGGGTCCGTTTTAGAGAGCAGTTGATCTTAGGGCCGATCATTATTGTGGCAGCAGCAGCAGCGGGAATGGTATGGGCGCCGATCACTTTGCTACTTATCGTGATGGCTTGGGATCACCAACACAGTATCATGCAACAGCATGGGTTTAGCAGAATCTATGACTTTAAGGCTGGTACAGGCATGTCAAATACTGGGAAATTTGACCTAACCCTGCACTGGATTCTGTACTCGTTCATGTTCCTTAATGCTCCGATGTTTCGGAATTTATGGATCCGGGAACTATATAAGTTAGAAATCCCTTTGTCAGTTCAGTTCGTGGATATTTTGCTATTGGCCAGCAGGGTTGTACTCGCCGTCTTTATACCTATCTATCTCTGGCATTTATGGAAAACTCTGCGTAATGGGGAGTCGCTCAATCCGATCAAGTATGCTTTCATAGGGGCTAGCTACTTTTTGTGGTATTTCGCTGCGTGGCATACCAATTCCATTTTGTTATTTGCAATCGCACACAGACTCATGCATGGACTACAGTATATTGTTATGGTCTATTTTTTCCTTCAAAGAAAATCTGAGCAGGGCACTTCTCAACCTGGCCTTTGGAGTAAAGTGGCCGGTCAGGGACGGTTGAAGTGGTTTTTAATCGGAGGCGGAGCCTATGCAATAATAGTTCAGCTACTTATAAACCGTCCTTTAGACGAATTCGGTTTTGGAGTAGTGAATTTTATTTCTTACCAGGCCGTCCCCGAGTTTGGTTTGGCAGGTATGGATTATATCGGTGGTTATGAGCTTTTTGCTCAGACTATGATCTCAGCCTATGCTTTAGTCCATTACTATGTGGACTCGTTTATTTGGAAGGTTAGGGATGCAAAGGTCCAGGTTGGTCTATAGGTGACCTGGTTTCGCCGTTATCGTATTCTGGTAGTGGTTTATTCTATTGGGATTTTTGTGGGGCTGCGGGAATATTCGATTTCCCAGACAAGAGGACAGCCAATCGATTTTCTTACAGGGGACGGGAGTGTATTTACCGATGTAATGATAGGGATAAACCCTGAAGATCCTGATACTGATTTCCTAAGGGCAATGCGAGCACTGTCGCTAGCTGACGAAGAGGGGTTTTCCGAGTTACTCGAAAAAGCTCTTTCGACCGAAATCAAGCACAACGAGTTATTACTACAATTTCATGCACAGCATCTGTTAAATCAGGGTGCAGAAACCGAAAGAATTAACAGGGCTCTGAATCGCTGGCATCAGAATTTTCCGTTTTCGGAAAGAGTAATCACAGTGCCATTCCTCACTGGCCCAAGTACTCCATATCAAGCTTTGTTACTGGAGGATGCGTTAAGTGATATACCTTGGATCGCTGATTCAGAATTTGAGCCATATATTCTGAACAGTCCAGACGGGTGGCGCTTGAGATTGATGTTTCGTCGAGGAGAGGACATAGATATTGGTCTGTTAACCGATGTGCCTTCGTGGGAATCATTGATTCCCCGCGATTAAATCAATAAGGGAAAAGAAATGACAGGTAGATTGAGATTGAAACATATTTTTATGTTGCTGGGATTGTTAGTTGGATCGTCCGAAGCTGACGCACAATCTCCACAGGCAATAGCCCGTAGTTTCCGGGAGAGTAATGAAGCTGCGATATTGGCTGATTTCAAGGACTTCCTTTCATACCCTAATCGTGCGAGAAATCTAGACGATATAGAGGTAGTAGCTTCGTATATACGGGATGAATTAACCCAGGTCGGCGTTAATGCTGAGCTCCTTAGAATTGACGGGGCTCCCCCCATCGTTTATGGCGAAGTCGTGGTTCCTGGTGCGACTAGAACTTTAGGTATCTACGTGCATTATGATGGTCAAGCGGTTGATCCTAACAATTGGACCCATCCACCCTTTGAGCCCACACTGTATACTGCTTCGATGGATGCTGGTGGAGAGCCTCGTCCATTCCCTTCAGAGGGTGATCTGGTCGATCCGGAATGGCGGATTTACGCTCGTTCGGCGGGAGATGACAAGGCACCTATTGCCGCATTGATCCCCGTTTTAGAATCATTTCGAGACTCGGGCGTATTGCCTACCTCAAATCTAGTATTTTTCTTTGACGGAGAAGAAGAGGCTGGATCAAGACATCTCGGCGAATATATGGAACGCTGGAACGATCGAGTTAAAAACGTTGATATCTGGTTGTTTTTTGATGGTCCGGCACATGCTAGTGGACGGCCCCAGGTAACTTTTGGTGTTAGGGGATCAATGGGGATGGAGGTCACAGTTTACGGAGCCACTAGAAATCTTCATTCTGGACATTACGGTAACTGGGCACCTGATACAGGAAACATTCTGGCGAGACTACTAGCGTCTATGAAGGATGATGACGGTCGGGTAATCATCGATGGCTGGTATGAAACTGTCGAAGCAATAGGGAAAGAAGAGTTGTCTGCACTGAGGGGTATGCCAGACTGGGATGGACAACTCAGGAAAGAACTGGGTTTAGTCTGGACTGAAGGTCAGCCAGAAAAACTTCCAGAGCGTCTGATGGTTCCAGCATTGAATGTCAGAGGAATAACTAGTGGTAATACTGGGGCATTAGCTCGTAATGTGATTCCTAACACCGCCGTTGCATCGCTGGGCATACGGTTGGTAAAAGGCAATCAGCCTGAACATATGAAAAACCTAGTAGTGTCCCACATTGAAAAAATGGGTTTTCACGTGGTTTCAGAAGATCCAGACATGTCTTTGAGACTAAAATATCCCAGGATCGCAAAGGTCACTGGTGGTGGTGGTTCGACAGCTTCTCGGACATCGATGTCAAACCCATTTGGACAAAGCGTAGTTGCAGCAGCAAGAATTGCTGCAGAACAGGCCTTTGGAGAGGGTGCGCTGGTTGTAGCCCCTGGAATGGGTGGAACATTGCCACTGCGAGTATTCACAGAGGTTGCGGGAAAACCAGCGATAATAGTTCCCGTAGCCAATCACGATAACAATCAGCATGCTCCTGATGAGAATCTAAGAATCGCTAATCTTTGGTATGCGATCGATCTTTATGCGAGTCTTTTGTCTATGCCATCTACCCTTTTCTGATGGGTTGTTGGGGGTTGTGTTATCTGGCTAGGATGGCTGGAGTATGCTAGCTTTCGTAGCAGAATAGTTTCTATTTGGTCATAGACTTAGTTAAAGAAGTGCAAATTATAGGCAGAAGTGGGCTTCCTGCGCACAATTCGTTGACATAGAGGTCAATATATAGGGGTTCTAGATGAAAAGATCCGTTACCGCTGTTCTAACTGTAGTACTGGGGTTAACCCTAGTACTGGTTGGACAGGTTGCTGATGCTCGTTCAGTAGACGCTGGAGGAGTAATTGCAGCGGAGTCTGCGTTCGGATTTCCCAGTAAACAGGCTACGGAATTGAGCGTTTCTTCAGAACTCAGTGAAATCCATTCTTCTAACAGTCTTGAAATCGAAGCTGCAACACTAACTGGAGTCGTTCAGACGTATTGTCAGGTGTGTCATAACGATGCGATGATGACGGGAAATCTGTCTTTGGCTGGATTCGAGGTAGAAAATGCTCCGAATAAGCCCGAAACAGCGGAAAAGATGATTCGAAAATTAAGAGCTGGGATGATGCCTCCACCGGGCATGCCCAGGCCGAGCCCTGATACTCTTCTTGCTTTGGTAGAAGAGCTGGAAACAAGGGTGGATCAGAACGCCGTTATGAATCCAAATCCAGGTGTTAGAAGATTCCAGAGATTAACTAGGGCTGAGTATGAAAAAAGTGTACTGCAACTTTTCGATTTGGAAATAGATGCAAGCCGCTGGCTTCCAGAGGACACTTTTTTGGGGAATTTCAATAACTTGTCGGCCGCTCAAGGTCTTTCTACCACTCTGTTGGAGTCTTATCTGAGGGCAGCAGCAGAAGTCAGTCGTATTGCACTGGGGAATTCAGAAGCTTTATCAGCTTCTTCTAAATACACTAATCCTATCCATGTCTCTCAACACTCATGGGACCATTTGGAAGGAACACCCTTTGGAACAAGAGGTGGTATGGTAGTGAAACATGACTTCCCTACGGATGGGGAGTACGTCATTTCGGTAGAGACTCTTTTCGGGAAAGGCCTGCCCGGACAAGACCTAGATATATCGATTGATGGAAGAGGTGTCGCTCAGTTAGCGCTTGAACATAATGGTAACCGGACAATACAGATTCAGACAAAGCCTATTTTTATTCGGGCAGGTCAACATCAAATTGCAGCCGCTTTCGTAAAACGCATCGAAGGCCCGTATGAAGATAGGCTCAGCCCATTCAACTGGTCGTTTGTTGGTGGGGAAGATGCACAACAGTGGGCCAACTATGGAATTACGGCTCTTCCACATTTGGCTGATTTAATGGTCACCGGACCAGTTAAGTCTGGACCGGTATCGGAAACACGGAGTAGGGCAAAGATTTTTTCTTGTAATCCGAACACCGAAGATGAAGAGTATGAATGTGCCCGACAGATTATTTCTCGAGTAGCTACACAAGCCTATAGGCGTGCTATAACTGAACAAGATCTTGCTGGACCAATGAACTTTTATGATCGATCGGCACAGGATTCTGGTTTTGAGATAGGCGTCCGTACTGCTCTGCAAAGTATTCTTGCTAACCCATCATTTTTGTTTAGGCTTGAAGAGCAACCCGAGGACGTTCTTCCTGGACAGTTGTTTCAATTGAATCAAAGTGACTTGGCTTCTCGCATATCATTCTTCATTTGGGGATCGGGTCCGGATGATGAACTGAGAGAATTGGCTGATCAGGGTAAGCTTTCCGACCCTAATGTGTTGGAAACCCAAGTTGTACGAATGCTGTCGGATCCACGATCTGGGAGTTTGGCAACCAGTTTTGCCTCTCAGTGGCTGAGGTTACAAGAAGCCGGAAAAAATGAGCCTGAGCCTTATCTGTATCCTGATTTCACGGGGCAACTCAAAGAAGATATGATTCGGGAAACACAAATGTTTTTTGAAAATTTAATCAAAGAAGACAGAAGTCTGTTGGAAATGGTTTCGGCAGATTACACATTTATGAATGAGAGGCTTGCGGATCACTATGGGATAGAAGGGATCATAGGGAATGAGTTTCAGCGGGTGACTTATCAAGACGAAACCAGACGCGGTTTACTGGGTCATGGGAGTGTTCTCATGCTGACTTCGATGTCGAACAGAACTTCGCCCGTGCTAAGGGGCAAGTGGGTCATGGAGGTCATTCTAGGCTCACCACCACCACCACCACCACCAGACATACCAGCGTTGGAGGCGACTGAAGAAGCAGAAAACGGTAGATTTCTGACGACTCGTGAGCGCTTAGAGAGACATAGAGCCAATCCCACGTGTAACGCTTGTCACCAATTCATGGACCCGATAGGGCTAGCACTGGATAATTTCGATGTAACGGGTACTTGGAGAATTAGAGAAGACGGTAGAGAATTGGACACGGCGGGCACGTATTATGATGGAACACCTCTCAACACTCCTATGGATTTGAATGAAGTAATAATAAAGCGACCAATTCCCATTATGCGCAGTTTCACGGCCAATCTTTTGGCTTATGCTATGGGAAGACGGATCGAATATTTTGATCAACCAACTGTGCGAAAAATTGTCAAAGAAGCTGAGACGAGTGACTATAGAATGTCCTCATTCATCTTAGGGGTGGTACGTAGCGACCCCTTTCAGATGATGCAGGTTCCAACACCAGTCGCTGAAATGAACGAGGGAGCATAGCAATATGAAATTCATTACTGGGAAGCATCTTTCACGCAGGACTTTCGTTGGAGGAGTGGGTGCAGGAGTCGCATTACCCTTCTTGGACGCCATGGTGCCAGCTGGACGAC
>CAWWAX010000009.1:0-34298 GCA_963935005.1 uncultured bacterium
AGAGGGAAGGATGTGCGTTGGGAGGGGAAGAAGATATCTGCAAAAACGTATAAACATCTAGTGTGTATCGTCATAAGCGTATATTATCTTTTGTTTGTCAGAAGTATTATTCTCTTTTTTCATTAAGGTATCCTGGGAGTGATCAGTCCAACAGATCTTTTCCAGTTGTACTGAAGCAACGTCAAAAGAATATCATTCAAGGAGAACAAGTATGCCCAATCGAATTATTTCCGTCATGCTCGGATTATTACTGTTCGCAGGGTCAGGTGTACAAGCTCAGCAAGCTGAGGCAACAAACATGGTGGTCATGGATAAATATGTGGGTGCTAATGGTGTGGGTACTGGTACATCGGCATTCCGTGAATACTTCATGATGCTACAAAATAGATATGAAGGTAAATCCAACTCAGCAAGTGCTTGGGGGATCTACTATGAAAGTCCGAGTGTAATGTACCGATTGGCAGCTGTTCCAGGAGCAGGAATGGAGGGTGTACTAGAGTTGCAGCAAGACAGGATGGCATCGGCCAATGCATTCGGCACATCGGAGCAAGCATTGTTTGGAGCTGCGTGGAAAGGCAGGCAAACTAGTATCTGGGCGGAATTAGGAGGCCTTAACTATATGCCTGATAATTGGGATTATCAGACTGTTTCAGGTAACCCATACCATTCTGTAAGGGTTTACTATGTGAATCAAGGGGAGCAGCAAGATTTTGAAAGTGCTATTGAACGGATGAATGAATTAAATCGTAGTGTCGGAATAGATGATTTGATGATGAGAGTGTTTAGGGGGGGATGGGGCACTATGGCACCAGTCTATATGCTCAGGAGTAGCTCTAGGGATATGGAAGATCATGGGAGAAAAATCACCGCTCATAGGGCGGCCCGAGAATCGATACTAGCTGCGTGGCAAGAAAACAATCGACAGATGCTTGCTTTGTCGAGACATGTTGATCAAAAGTCAAATTATAGGGTGGATGGTCTATCAAGAGCACCAGCGAACAGATAGGTAAGAAGGAAGAAGGCCGTTCCGCGGTCAGCTTCCACCGTCCTTGGGAATTTGTTCTTCGCCGAGCTATTTCCTAAGGGCGGTTATTTGCAAAGTGCAAACGATTGGTAGATATCATTGTTTTGATAGGGCTCTTGTCAAAAGGCGATCCAGAGTCTCCGCAAATGATTTCTTATCATTGCTTCCGTAGGGTTTTGGGCCACCCGTTTGGATTCCTGTCGATCTAAGATCATGCATAAAGTCTCGTATTGAGAGACGTTCTCCGACATTCTCTTTGTTATACTCTTCACCTCGTGGACTTATTACCAAAACTTCTTTATCAACCACTCTAGATGCTAAAGGAATGTCTGCAGTAATCACCAAATCTCCTTTGTGCACATGATCCACTATATAATCATCCGCCACATCTTCCCCTGTTCCCACTGGAACAAAGCTTACGTAGGCATTATTGGAAGATAGAGCGACTCGATGATTCGATACAAAAAAAACCTCCACCTTACAGCGAGCCCCAGCTTTGCTCACTATAGTGTTCACTTCCTTTGGAGTTGCATCCGCATCAATCCAAATCTTTAGCCTAGTACTGTTGGAAAGCTTTTCCTCTCTCTTTGTCACCTTGATATCTCCAATAATTGATATGGGTTGGTGTCTTTGGGATAAATGTGGAAAATGAATAGTTTATTTCGTATATGACTCTCAGACCATAAAAATAGAGCGGCTGACTATTTCTCAAGTTCTAACACGGGGTGACGAGTGCTTCAATGGCTTCAAGGAGTTCTGTTCTTCCTGTTCCAGTTTTAGAAGAAGTAAGAACGATTTGGTCTTTTTGTAGTTCTAGTTCTCTGGCTACTGATTGAAGAACCTTATTACGTTTGGTCTGACTGAGCTTGTCTGCTTTTGTTAGTACAATCAAACTTGGTGATCGCTCAATTGTCAGGAAATGTAACAATTGAAAATCTATTTTGGTTGGGGGATGTCGAGCATCTATTAGTTGAACAACACCCATCAATCTTTCACTGGTTCGGATATAAGTTTTTACGAGCTGTTCCCACCCTTCGCGCAATTTTATTGGTGCTTTTGCGTATCCCCATCCTGGAAGATCCACCATAATGAAAAGGTCATCGATCTTATAGAAATTCATTGATTGTGTTTTTCCTGGAGTAGCAGACACACGGGCTATTTTCTTGTTCTGTCGTTCAAGAAGTCTATTGATCAAGGAAGATTTCCCAACGTTGGAACGTCCCACAAACGCAACTTGAGGTAGTTTTGTTTCGGGAATCTCAGACATCTTAAAAAAGCTACCTAAAAATTCAATGTCATGAATTTCCATTTCATTGAGCCTGGTGTGTGTTTTCTGAAGGTTGATTCTCATGTATGGGAAGGTGAGTTGTTTTTAGTGGAATCAGTGCTTCTCTAA
This sequence comes from uncultured bacterium, assembly GCA_963935005.1. GTDB lineage: Bacteria > Gemmatimonadota > Gemmatimonadetes > Longimicrobiales > Gaopeijiaceae. The sequence continues at coordinate 2,421 of CAWWAX010000009.1, forward strand.
TGACTTCATCCATGGTTCGCACAGGTATGAAATTTATCTCAGCTTCAAGGACTTCGGGAGGTAGTAATGAGAGTTCGGATAAATTGGCTGCAGGGAAAATGACTTTGGTTACACCTTCGCGCATTGCCGCGACTGCTTTTTCCTTAAGGCCACCAATTGCGAGCACTCTTCCGCGCAAGGTGATTTCACCGGTCATCGCTACGTCTTTGTAAGAGGGGGTAGCGCTCAGAGCTGAGATTAGAGCACTTGCTATTGTGATGCCTGCCGATGGTCCATCTTTTGGAGTTGCCCCTTCTGGAAGATGTATGTGGATGTCCAAGCTTTTGTAGAATTGAGGGTCTAGTCTTAATTGCTCTGCTCTTGAGCGAGCGTATGTTACAGCTGCAAACGCTGATTCCTTCATGATGTCACCGAGTGTGCCGGTCAGTTGCACCTGTCCTGTCCCTGGAACTAAAGCGACTTCTACATCGATGACTTCACCACCAGATTCGGTCCAAGCGAGTCCATTGGCCATGCCCACTCGATCCCCTTCATCTAATACTTGCCTGAAATGTGTTGGTGGACCTAAAAGCACGTTGAGGTCTTTTGGTAAAATAGCTTTTTCTTGTTGTTTAGTTCCCTCTGTTACAAGTTTTCTGGCCACTTTCCTGGCCACCTTAGAAATGGATCGATTGAGTTCTCTAACTCCAGCCTCTCTGGTATAGTCAGTTATTACTTTTTGGATTGCCTCCAGGGTTAGATCGAAGTCATTTGGTAGCCCATGAAGTCTTGCTTGTTTCGGCCACAAGAATCTTTGTGCAATTTCCACTTTTTCGGTATCAAGGTATCCCGGAATCCGCAGGACTTCCATTCGATCACGTAAAGGACCAGGAATACCTGAGAGAGTATTTGCAGTCGCAACAAAGAATACATCAGAAAGGTCGTATTCCAGTTCCATATAATGGTCTGTGAACGTTCTGTTTTGTTCTGGATCAAGGACTTCGAGAAGGGCGGATCCGGGGTCACCGTGGAAATCATTCGAAAGCTTGTCAATCTCATCCAAAAGAAATAGAGGGTTGGTGCTGCCACTATTTTTCATGCCTTGTAAAATCCGTCCTGGTAAAGATCCTACGTATGTACGACGATGGCCACGTATTTCCGCTTCATCTCGGATTCCCCCTAAACTGATTCGCACAAAATCTCTGTCTAATGCGGTTGCTATACTGCTTCCGAGGGAAGTCTTACCAACCCCAGGTGGACCCACTAAACAAATTATGGATCCTCGTAATTCGCCGACTAGAGATAGGACGGCAATATGATCCAATATTCGATCTTTTAAATCCTGCAGTCCAAAATGGCCTTCATTTAGAATTTGTGCGGCATATTCTAGGGTTGAGGATTGCAGTACTTTCGGTGTCCAAGGCAATTCTAGGAGCCAGTCCAAGTAATTCCGTATGACTGCAGATTCAGGTGTCATCGGACCTAGTTTTTTAAAACGATCAAGTTCTCTGCGGGCTCTCTCGGAGATTTTCGGAGGCAAAGAGGCAAGGGCTATCTTGCTTGCTAACTCCATCCATTCTTCGTTTATAGGGAATATCTCTTTTTGAGTTTCTTTTTCAGCGGTCTCCTGATTAACGATTCCTTTCGTAGTGTGCTTCTTAATGTGCTGTCCATCTGTCACTTTTGAAAAATCTTTCAAAGATTTGACTTCACTTGTGAGAATATTCTTGAGGGCCTTGTATGAGTCCAAGGTGTTTTGTTCTTCAAGTAAAGCTTGTTTTTCCCCTAGGTTAAGAGAGAGATTGTGAACGATAATAAGAGCACTCCGCACAGTGTCATTCAGCGAAAGAATGGGCTTGAGCGGCTGTTCAGAATGTCCTTGTTTCAAACTGCTGTATTCTTCAAAGAGTTCGTGGACTTCATGAACGGTAGTGCTTTCGCTAGCGTTCAGTCCTTCTAAAGGTTTTGAAGGTAGAGGTTTGATTTTGGCCATCAGTGACGTTTGGGATTGATCTAAGCTTTCAGACTTAGCTCTTTCAACTCCCTCAAAAACCACTTCCGCATTACCATCGGGCAACCAGGTGGTTTCCAGAACTCTTGAAATGACACCGATACTGTATAAGTCAGTCGCTAAAGGGTTCTCTGTTTCACTGTTCTTTTGGGTAAGGAATAAGAGGTATCCTTCATCATTCAAAGCATTTGTTAGTGCATTTATAGAAAAGGGTCGTCCTATGATCAGCGGTTGTACCAGATTCGGGAAAAAAACCAAATCTCTCAGAGTAATAACTGGGAGTTGGTCAGGAACCAGATGTGTCTGATCGATACGGATCAGTTTCTTCATTTGACTCTCAATGGGGACTGCTATCCCCGCAGAATAGGTCTATTGGAAAGGCTACTTCCCCAACAAAGTTATCCTACTCTGGAAGTTGGATCAGGGGAAGGACCTAATGTGATCAGGCCTGTTTTTCTTCGTCCAGTGGGTTCAGAACCAGGAGCGGAGGTCCTCCATTTTCTATCGAGTCTGAAGTTACGACTACTTCTCTTATGTCAGAGCGGGAAGGCACTTCAAACATGATCTCTTGCATACAGTTTTCCAAGATGGATCTCAGGCCCCTGGCACCAGTACCACGATCCTTACTTTTCTTGGCGATTGTCCTTAGAGCATCCTTGTCAAAAGTAAGACCGATACCTTCGAGTTCAAACATTTTCGTGTATTGTTTTACAAGAGCATTTTTAGGTTCTGATAATATTTTAACCAACTCTTTTTCGTCTAGGTTTTCTAGGTGCACTGTCACCGGTAGTCGTCCGACAAGTTCGGGGATTAGTCCGAATTTTTGTAAATCCTCTGGTTGAGCTTGGAGAAGCAGTGTGTCTTTGACTTTGATCGGTTCTTGTTTATCGAACCCGATTTGTCTTTTTCCAAGACGATTTTCTATTATCTCGTTCAGACCATCAAAGGCTCCTCCACAGATGAATAATATATTTTTTGTATCCAATTTTATGTATTCTTGCTGTGGGTGTTTCCTTCCTCCTTGAGGTGGGATCGAAGCGGTAGTTCCTTCCAGTATTTTTAGGAGAGCTTGTTGGACCCCTTCTCCTGAAACATCTCTGGTAATAGACATGTTTTCAGTTTTTCTGGCGATCTTATCTATTTCATCAATATAGACAATCCCTCTCTCACAGGCGGCGACGTCGTAGTCAGCTGCTTGTAACAGTCTGACCAGCACATTCTCAACGTCTTCCCCGACATACCCTGCTTCAGTTAGAGTGGTGGCATCTGCGATTGTGAATGGAACCTGGAGCATTCTGGCTAGGGTTTGTGCGAGTAGCGTCTTCCCGACTCCTGTCGGTCCCACAAAAAGAATATTGGCTTTATCTATTTCGACGTCATCTAACTTTCCTTTGTGGTTTATTCTCTGGTAATGATTATATACCGCTACTGCCAGAGCTTTTTTTGCAGACTCCTGTCCTATTACGTATTCATCGAGGAATGATTTGGTCTCTAGTGGAATAGGACTCTGGAAAACTGGATCTGAAGTCTCTCGCTTTTTTTCTTCCCCTAGGATCTCATTACAGAGCGTAACACATTCATTACAGATATAGACGGAAGGACCAGAGATGAATTGCTGCACGGCTTCTTTAGTCTTACCGCAAAAGCTACATTTTAAGCCAGAAGAATTTTCAGACATTTCTAATACTCCTTTCTGTCTTCCAGACGACTTTAGTCATCATCAGTATTGGTATTTTCAGGCCTTATGTTTAGTGGCCCTTCAAGTATTTGGTCGATCAATCCATAACTGACTGCTTCTTCGGCACTCATAAACCGGTCACGGTCGATATCTTCTTTGATTTGATCGGATTCCTGTCCAGTATGTTTAGAAAGTATCTGCGTCAATCGTTCCTTTGTCGACAGGATCTCTTTAGCCTGGATCTCGATGTCAGAAGCGGTGCCGTGAGACCCTCCAGATGGTTGGTGGATCATGATACGAGCATTAGGAAGGGCACTTCTCTGTTTTTCTGCTCCAGCGGCGACTAGGATTGCACCCATCGATGCTGCTATGCCTACAGCCACAGTGGAAACTGGAGCTTTCATGTGTTGAATAGTGTCATAAATGGCGAGTCCGGCATAGACACCACCACCGGGTGAGTTGATGTATAGGTAGACATCTCTTTCGGGGTTTTCTGCCTCGAGAAATAGCAATTGGGCAATGATTATGTTGGCGACATTGTCGTCGATCGCAGTTCCAAGGAAAATGATTCTGTCCATAAGGAGTCGGCTGAAAATATCGTAACTTCTCTCACCTCTGCTGGTGCGCTCAATAACATATGGAGGATAAATCGCCATTTCTTTACTTGTCCCTTTTTATTTTCAGTAATTTACTCGTCACTGATTTCTGACTGAGTCATAAGATAGTCAAATACTTTATTTTCGGTGATTTCTCTTAATAAAGTATCAAGTTGTTTTTGTTTCTGAAGGTTAGATCGGATCTCATGGGGTTTCTCTCCTCTCTGTTCAGCAATTTGGTTTATGCGTGCTTCCAAGTCGGCTTCCGTACCTTGGAGAGATTCTATTTCTGCTATGTGATCTACCAGGAGCATTCTTTTCACAACGAGTGTTGCCTGCGGTCCGATCTCTTCTTTTGCTTCTAATAGCTTTTCTTCACTAATCTCACTTGAATCTCCTAAAAGTGATCGAACATAACGATCAATCATTGATTCTGGGACTGGAAAAGAGTTGGCATCGATTATGGAATCGAGAAGCCTGCTTCTCACTAAGTTGTCTCTCCTTTCTTCGGCTTCCTTGTTGAGATCGGTTTTAATCTTACTTCTAAGTTCTTCTAGATCTTGAAACTCACCCAGACTGTTAGCGAACTGGTTATCTAAGTCAGGAAGTTCAAGTGTTTTGTGGGAGTCGAGGGTAATATGAAGAATCTGCAGTTTGCCTCTAAGTTCTTCGTCGGGAAATTCATCGGGAAACTCTATCTCGAATTTGTCGGATTTCCCTGGTGTAAGCGATTTGATTCCTTTTTCGATCTCTGGCAGAGCCTGGTCGTTCCCTAAAATGAACTCATAGGGTTGTGTTGTCCGATTCTCACTGTCAGTAGCATTTTCAATTTTTACCGACACTAAATCTCCATTTTCTGGTTTCTCTGAGGAAGGAGGTATCCAAATACCGTTTTGTTTTCTCAAGTGTTCAACAACTTCTTCGACTTGAGATTCTGATACGTCTATAGTTGGTCGTTTTACTTTAAACCCACCAACCCTTGAAATTGTTATGTCTGGTTTTATATCAAACGAAGCTGAGAAAGAGAGTGCCTCTCCAGGTATGTACTCGACATCACTGATTTGTCCCTCTGAGATCGGACTAAGAGCACTCTCGTGTAAAGCTTCGTTGTATGTTGTCTGCACTAGTTCATCTAGAGCTTCTCTATTTAAAGTGTCACTAAATCGTTGTTCTACCACGTGCATTGGGACGCGGCCTTTACGGAATCCGGAAAGTTTTAGCTTGCCCCCAAGCTTTTCTGCTATACCTAACCTTACCGAGTTCACGCGTTCAGTAGGGACTGTAATCCGTATAGTCCTTTTGCAGCCTTCACTTTGATCTACAGAGAGATCTAGCCCACTTTTTTTAGTAGTCATGATTTTCCATCTGTTGCACCCTGGTTTCTATCCATCAAAAAAATGACAGTGCGAAAGGGGGGACTCGAACCCCCACGGCATGAAGCCACAGGATCCTAAATCCTGCGCGTCTACCAGTTCCGCCACTTTCGCGAGACCTGCTGAGTTTGTCCTAAAAGGAAACCACGGAATATAACTGAGCTAGAAAATACCTTCAACGGAGCGGTAAGAATGAATATCAGAGTGCACGCCCACTTTTGTGGGCGTGCACTCTCTATTTGTCCGTGTTTGTTAGGTTTACTCTGGGATTCTGATATGGATTATTTGTCGGCTGTCGGACGGCGCTGCTACATGGAGAGTGACTATTTCTCCGTCATTTAAATCCTTTAGGACGCCATAGGCCTCTTCTGCATCCGGGATTGGTTTTCTGTTGATTTCTATGATTTTCCAACCTGGGGTCACTCCTCGTCGAGCTGCTGGGCCGTTTACTGCTACTCGAGTGATCAGTGCTCCAGAGACATCTTCATAACCGAAAGCTGCTGCGCTTTCTGCGGTCATATCTTCAATCGCCAGGCCTAACTTGTCATCCATACGTTCTTCACGTACAGGCCCAGGTGCTTCAACAGTCTCTATTCTTGGTTGTAAGGGTGCTTCACCTAAGACGACTTTCACGTTCAAGGGCCGTTCATCTCTATAAATTTTGACACTTATAGCATCTCCAGGCCTTTTCATGGCAATATTTTGTTGCAGTTGTCCAACTCGCCCAATAGGAACATCATCTACCTCTGTGATCACGTCATAAGACTGCAGGCCGTAACGTTCCGCGGGACTTTTTTCTGTTATCAAGGTTAATTCGACTCCAGAAACCGAGGGGAGTCCATAAGTTTCAGCTGAGAGTGCGTCGACAGGCCGCATGGCAACTCCGAGCCAAGCCCGTCGTACAACACCATAATCAACCAGATCTTCCATGACGCGACGAGCAAGATCAATGGGAATCGCAAAGCCGTAGCCTTGATAGAACCCCGTCCTGCTTGCTATAGCTGAATTGATGCCTACAACCTGTCCTTTCAGGTTGACCATTGGTCCTCCTGAATTTCCAGGATTAATAACAGCGTCTGTTTGGATGAAGTCTTCTATTGCGAAACCACGATTGGTCGCGGTTTCCTCATTCCGGCTTAATTCTCTTTGGAGTAGTTGGAGAGGGCGTCCTATGGCGCTGACGATACCAACGGTTACGGTGTAGTCAAGAGGACTGCTAGTGCCCCCAAACCCAGGGTTCCCAATGGCTACTATCCACTCTCCTACTCGGAGTTCCTCAGAGTCTCCAAAATGAAGCTTGGTCAAATTTTCCGCCTCAATCTTGATGACTGCAACATCAGTAAATGGATCTTGACCAACTAAAGTCGCGGGAAATGATCTGCGGTCTTGGAGGAAGACCGTGAGGCTTGTCGCATCAGTAACCACATGATTGTTGGTCAGAATATAACCATCGTCGGAAACTATGAAACCACTTCCTCCTGCAACTTGATCAGGTTGTTGCTGAGGGCTTTCTTCTCGACGAAAAAAAGGATTTGAGAAAGGATTCGCATTTTGATTTCTGCTGGCAGTCACCTGCTTCCGTGCTTCAATTCGGACGACTGCAGGTGTCACTGTTTCAGCAACGTTTACAAATGCATCGCTTAAATCCAGAGCTGGTTGTACAGCTTGAGCTGGAATTTGAGGCTCGTTACTGATTATTGGATGATTCTCTGGTGGTACGTCAGTCCAACCGATCCCAGACGCTATCCCTAGTCCTGCGAGACAGCTAAAACCTGTAACCAGGGCAATTTTCAATTTATTTCTCAGTGGATCGTACATCAGTCAGTTCCTCGCCATTTAGTCGTCACTCGTAGTATGCAATTAGAATCCTAACTAAAAAGTATCTTTGTTAGTAATTTAGGTTATACACGGGATGGGGTTGGTATGGTCCCCATCCCGTGTAACTCGTCACACAAAATCAAATCCAAGGTATTCCTTGATCTGTGTTATTCCACTATTTCGTAATCTGCCTCAACGACATCGTCATCATCCTGTTCGTCGAGGTCTTCAGGTGTGTCTTCTGCTTCCTCATCCGAAGCAGCTTGTGATTGGTACATTTCCTGTCCAGCCGAACTAAAAGCCTGCATCAGTTTGTCATGGGATGTGGTCAGATCACTTGCGTTGGCTTCGGGATTGCTTAGAGTATTTTTAGCTTCCTCTAAGGCCTCTTCCAAGTTTTGTTTGGTTTCTTCTGAAACCTTGTCATCCCATTCTGCAGAGTCTTTTTCTGCTTGGTAGACAAGTGAGTCTAGCTGATTACGAGCGTCTACTTGCTCTCTTTTATCTTCATCTTCAGTAGCATGAGCCTCGGCATCTTTAACCATTTTGTCAATTTCTGAATCAGACAAACCGCTCGAATCTTCTATCCGAATTTTTTGCTCTTTCCCAGTCGCGTTATCTTTAGCGGCTACGTGTAGGATCCCATTTGCATCAATGTCGAAAGTCACTTGAACTTGAGGCATTCCTCTAGGTGCTGGAGGGATGCCAGTCAGTTGGAATTTTCCAATAGTTTTGTTATCAAGTGCCATTTTCCTTTCACCCTGGAGGACATGGATTTCTACAACTGTTTGGTTGTCCTCTGCAGTTGAAAAAACTTCTGTTTTTTCTGTCGGGATCGTGGTGTTCCGAGGTATGAGTGTAGTCATTACACTCCCGAGAGTTTCTATCCCAAGTGAAAGTGGCGTCACATCGAGAAGGAGCACATCGGTGACGTCGCCAGCTAGAACCCCACCCTGTATGCAGGCACCGAGGCCGACTACTTCGTCAGGATTAACTCCTTTATGAGGCTCTTTACCGAAAAATTCTTCTACTATTTCTTGGATCTTAGGTATCCGAGTCGAACCCCCTACCAGGATCACTTGGTTTATTTCGGAAGCTTCCATTCCGGCGTCCTTAAGCGCTTTCTCCATCGGAGGTATAGTTCTTTGAATGAGGTCGTCGGCTAACTGTTCAAATTTAGCCCGAGACATACTGTAGTTCATATGTTTTGGACCGTCTTGTGTGGCGGTAATGAAAGGAAGATTAATGTCTGTTTGCTGAGTAGAAGACAACTCCATTTTGGCTTTTTCAGCTGCTTCCTTTAACCGTTGGAGTGCCATGGCATCTTCGGACAAGTCTATACCCTGGTCTTTTTTAAATTCTGTCACTAACCAATCGATGATTCTCTGATCGAAGTCATCACCACCCAGGTGAGTATCTCCGTTAGTGGATTTGACCTCGAACACTCCATCACCTAAGTCCAAGATTGAGATGTCGTAAGTTCCACCACCTAAGTCGAATACTGCAATTTTTTCGTCGACTTCTTTATCTAGTCCATATGCTAGGGCGGCCGCTGTTGGTTCATTAATGATACGAAGAATGTCTAGTCCAGCAATTTTCCCAGCGTCTTTAGTGGCTTGCCGTTGAGCATCATTGAAATAGGCTGGCACGGTGAGGACGGCTTGGTCAACTTTGCTCCCCAGGTAGTCTTCGGCAGTTTGACGCATTTTTTGAAGGATCATTGCCGAGATTTCAGGAGGTGAAAGACTTTTGTCCCCATTAGGTATAGTAACTTCTACCAAGCCTTTGGAATCAGTAGAGACAGTGTAGGGAACTAGCTTTTGTTCTTCCGTGACCTCTGATCCCTTCCGACCCATAAATCTTTTGATTGAAAAAATAGTATTTTCAGGATTAGTGATGGCTTGCCGACGAGCTACCTGGCCAACCAGTCGTTCCTTTTCTTTGGTAAATGCTACGACTGATGGGGTTGTTCTACCGCCCTCTGAGTTGGGAATTACTACCGGTTCACCACCTTCCATGACTGCTACTACAGAGTTAGTTGTTCCCAGATCGATACCTATAACCTTTCCCATGCCTACTCCTTATAATTTAACGTGCTATTTCTTCGAGGTTCCAATTCAGACCCATTTTACTTGGGCCTTCGCATTGGTTAGAGAGCAATGATCATGCCAATGAATATGGCTGATTATAAGGCCAAAGTGACAGATCTTGTAAAGAGGCATGCCAGAGTGACAGGTTGCACTGCCATCCAGGGAGATATCATTCAATCAAGCTTGGACTTCAGGTCAGCTGTGAAGGTTTTTTGCCAGACTATTTACTCTTGAAGAGAATATTCGGTTCCGTTTTTAGTTTTTAACGTGGCCTTTCTTCTGCCAAGGGTTCCATCCTGAGGATAGAAGTAGGGGCACCTCCTCTATCCTCCATTGCTAGATAGATGTAACCATCTGGTCCTTGGCGTACATCTCGAATTCTCCCCTGTGCTCTAACTAGGGTTTCTTCCTCTATTACTCGTTGGTCCAGGAGTGTTAAGCGTGCCAATTGTTGCCCTGCCATTCCTCCAACAAAAATATTGCCCTTCCATTCAGGGAAACGGTCTCCAGTGTATATCATCAATCCTGATGTTGCTATAGATGGTATCCAGAAATGATTTGGAGCTTTCATGTCTTTGTCGTGGGTACCCTTGTGGATAGCCAGGCCACTACTGTAGTTGACCCCATACCCTATGACTGGCCAGCCGTAGTTAAGACCTGGGGCGATTAGATTTAACTCGTCTCCCCCTTGAGGGCCGTGTTCATTGATCCAGACATCGTTAGTACTCTTGTCAATTGCGAGACCTTGAGGATTTCTGTGTCCGTAACTCCAAATTTCAGGAAGTGTGCCCGATTGACCTGCGAAGGGATTGTCATCTGGTATTCTTCCATCGTCATGGAGTCTGACCACAACACCGTGGTGATTAGAGAGGTCCTGAGAGGGATGGGCTGCAAGGTCACCAGTGGATGGTACTTGTCGGTCACCAGTGGTGATATAAATATAGCCGTTGCTATCGAATGCTAACCGTCCTCCATAGTGTCCACGACCTCTTGAGACCGCCTCAAAAATTTCATGCAATCCAGTTAGTTGGTTGTTTTCGTAGTGAGCCCTGACGACAGCCGTGGTGGATTGGGCACCACCACGTGTTGGTTTAGAGAAACTAAGATAGAGTAGTCGATTATTCTCAAAATCGGGGTGGAGGAGTACATCGAACAAACCACCTTGGCCCTGAGCCACTACTTCAGGAACTCCAGCTACTGGTTCGGGAATCAGTCTCCCATTTTGAATGAGCCGGAGCCGCCCTGGACGTTCCGTGATCAACATATCCCCGTTGGGCAGGAAAGCCATGGACCAAGGATTGACCAATCCGTCCACTACTGTGGTTAGTTTGTAGTCGTAAAAAGCAGATCGGAGAGTCAGGTCTTGGCCTGAGGACGGCGTCCGCACAACTAATACAAGCACAGCAAGAAGAAACACCCATTTGATTCGAACCATCTTTAATCTCTCCGCATTAAGTTTTCGATATGTAATAAATTAAGCTGATTGTTGGAAAACAGATAGAAGCTCTTTGATGAATCCCAGAATTACTCAGGGTTTCCAGTACATGCAGGTTGTTTTATTCTTGATCCGTTGGTCTTTCTAATTATTTAGTTTTTAAATGTGAGAATGTGGAAATGGCAAAGACGTTGAAATGGAGGTACCACAGATCTGGCTGAACCAGTTGCAAACGTACGCAAGAGTTTCTTGCAATGCATGGTATTGCTGATGGTTTGGTTCAGAATGCTACTAAGGATCCACTCGAAGGAACAAATGCCCTTTCTGTCTTGAAAGATGTTGAGAGGGTATACGTGGCGAAAGGTCGCAAGGTAGTAAACTTAGATCTAACGCAAGGTACCGCAAAAGAACCTGAGCTTCTAAATCTCCTTTTAGGTCGGTCGGGAAAATTGAGGGCCCCAACAATTAAAGTGGGTGTGTCGCTACTAGTGGGCTACAGTCAGGAGATGTTCACTTCAGTTTTGCTGTAAGTGTTGAAATTCCTAGTCTGCATCCACAAAGTGATTAATAGGACTGGAACCTTTTCCCAGCATCGGAGATGTCGCTAGAGCTCTGTTTACAAAAGAGATCGCTCGATCAGTGGCATCGAGGAGAAGGCTCCCTTTTGCTAGCTCTGCGGCCAAAGCAGCCGATAATGTACAACCTGTCCCATGTCCGGCTGTAGTTTGCAAAAGGGGCCGTGACCAGAATTGTTCGATTTGGTCGGTCAGCAAAAGGTCAACTGCTTTACCGTTTTCGAAGTGTCCACCCTTCATAAGCACTGCGGATGCTCCCATACGAAGGAATTCTTTTCCTGCTACTTTCAGTTCTTCGGGGCTATCAATATCGCGTTCAGTCAACGTACGGGCTTCATGTAAATTTGGGGTTACAATTTTTGCTAGAGGGATCAGTTCATTTCTCAACAATTCGCGACCTTGGGTATCGAGGAGTGAGTGTCCGCTCGAAGATATCATCACTGGATCTAGAACGTAGTTCTGCAACTGTCTTTCCCGGATTATGTCGGCTACCACTTGGACTAGAGGGGCTGTCCCTAACATCCCTGTTTTGAAGGCCGAGGGCTCGATATCGGTAACGACTGCATCGATTTGCCCGCGTAGAAGTTCATCGGAAAGACACTGATGATCGAGTACGCCTAGGGTGTTTTGGGCCGTGACGCAGGTCAAAGCACTACAGCCGTAGACTCCAAACATGTGGAAAGTCTTGAGGTCGGCCTGAATCCCTGAACCTCCACTGCTATCACTGCCAGCGATTGTCAATGCTACAGGAATTGAGTTATCCATATCTACACACACTCGCGGGAAATTCTATGCTAAGCAAGAGCGAAAAACGATTAATTCTTACTTTGAGACGTTCCAGGAAGCGTTCCAAAGAAAATTTGGTCTTGGTAGAAGGAATCCGTACGGTTGATGAAGCGTTGTCTGCCCATATGGAAATTTCTTTTTGTGTGCTGTCTCCTAAACTGTCGGATACCCCCAAAGGGAAACGGTTAGCAGAAAGGATAGGTGAGAGGCTAATCGAAGTCAGAAATCTGAGTGATACTGAACTGGATACAATTTCCGACACAGAGAATTCTCAGGGGATTTTGATGGTTTGTGTTGAACCAATGAATCAGCTTTCTCACTTCCAGATCGAAACAACGGCAACAGTGCTAATTGTGGATGGGGTTCAAGACCCAGGAAACCTAGGAACTCTGATTAGGGCGGCTAAGGCATTTGATATATCTGCTGTTATAAGCTTGGAGGATACGGTTGATTTTTGGAATCCCAAAGTGGTCAGAGCTTCAGCAGGGACGATCTTTCATTCTCATGTTTTCTCTGAATCATGGAGTGATACTGAAGTTTGGCTTCGGGAACATTCAATGACAGTTCTTGCAGCTGACGTGAAAGGGACAGACATCGCTAAGTTCCATGTCGATACTCCCTGGGCTCTAATAGTAGGAAATGAAAATAAGGGCATTAGACCTAGAGCATTGGGGGCGTCCAAAAGGATATCAATTCCCATGTCTCGGGATGTGGATTCTTTAAACGCTGCAGTGGCAGGATCTACTCTGCTGTACTTGTTAACAAACAAGTAGTCTGACTCAAAGTTTAATCAAGGGTCCGAGCAATCTCTTTGGTAGCCACAGACTTGGCACATAATCTTGCAGTGACGTTCCAAAACTGGCCCTCCACAGAGTTCGCAAGTCATTGATTCCGTACCGATACCCTCGGCCAAGTAAGCTCTCGATAGATGCACATAGTGTTGGCCTCCATCTTGCATCCATTGAGCAGACGATCCATCGATTGTTTTTCTGATGGTTCCAGGAACTCCAGCTACGACATTTCTATTACCTATTTTCGTGCCCTCTAAAATTACGGAATTGGCAGCTATTACGCATTCGGATCCTATGGTCACGTCTTGCAGTATTACTGCATTCATACCGATTATGGTCCGATCTCCAATAGAGCAACTTTCGAATTTTGCTCCATGGCCGACTGTTACGTTTTCTCCTAACAGGGTTGGTGCGGATCTTCCCACGTGGACCACAGCATTCTCCTGCACACTTGTACCTGTTCCGATGACGATGCTGTGCTCTGGGTGATCACCTCGGAGGACTGCTCCAAACCAAATGCTGGCATTTTCCCCAATTGCTACGTCTCCGACTATTACTGCTGTTGGAGCAATAAAAGCAGACTTGGCAATTCTTGGAGTTTTGCCATTGAAGGGAAGAATTAGAGCCAAGTTATTATCCTTGATGTCAGGAGTCGTGATCTCTGTCTTGTAGAGAAAGTTTTGTCAGTCGAGCCAAAATGACCTGAGTTTCAGAGGCTTCTAGTATTTCAATTAGGACTCCAGAGCTTTCAAAAGTTTCTCCCATTGTTGGCACATGTCCGAACTCTGCCAGTATGAATCCATTTAGAGAACGATGATCAAGTTGGGGAAGAGTAAGATTGAATGCGTAGTTTATTTCTCGCAAGTCAACACTTGCTGGTGCCAGGAATTCAGTCTTGGATAGTCTAGAAAGGCTAGCCTCTGCTACGTCAGTTTCGTCTTCGATTTCACCAACCAACTCTTCTAAAATATCCTCGAGTGTGACCAGTCCATCGGTGCCCCCAAAGTCGTCAGCTATAATTCCCATGTGTATTCGCCTACCTTGGAATTGCTTGAGCAAGCTAGTAAGGGGAAGGGATCCTGGAACGAAAAAGGGGTCACGAGACAATTGGGCTAGAGTAAGGTCAGTCATTCCAGCGACGTAGGTCTGGTATGCTTCTCGAATATAGAGGATTCCAGTAATGTCATCTGTAGTTTCACCGAAAACGGGGACTCGAGAGTAGGGAACCTTACTCAATTCAGCTATTATGTCCTCCAAAGAAAGCGAGTCGGGCCATGCAAAGATATCGACTCGAGGTGTCATAATGTCCCATGCAGTCAGTTCATCTAGATGAAAAGCTCTCTCGACAAGTAAGTGCTCTTCCTCTCCGACTAAACCCTCTCGTTTACCCAGTTGTGTCAATTCTCTGACACTGCGTTCCTCTTGGGTTGACTCTTGGTCTTTATCGCCAGTTAGGAAGCGCAGGATAAACCAATGGATTGGAGCAGCGAAGAAGTCTATTTTTCGCTGAACGAATAGCATAGGCCTGGCCATTTTTAGGGCAATTCGTATCGGCTTTTCTTTGCCCAAGGATCTTGGAAAGATTTCACATAGGCTTGCCACTAGCAGTGTGCCAAATATTAAACCTGTGAACCCACCTGCTACCCCCGAAGTCACTGTACCTATGAGGACTGATAGTCCTACCACTAATCCATTGAGAATGGTATTCAGTAGCAGAGTAGTTGATTTTATCTTGTCGGGCTGCTCTTTAAGAGCAACGAGTGAAGCGGCTCCACGAAACCCCTCGTCCTTGAGGGTTCGGAGCCTCGAGGTATGAATAGCCAGCGTAGCGGATTCCGCAGCAGAAAGAAGGGATGAAAAGACTGTGGATATAGCAACGGCGAGAACCAATGTCCAGATCATTGCCGTCTCGAGATGTTCAATAAAAATGAATGATGCGTTTTAATAAGTGGACCTAGGTCCATTTATTTGCTTCCTCTAATATTTCAGCGATGATGTCGTTGGTTGTCCGTCCATCTGCTTCGGCTTCAAAGTTTAGTACTAAACGGTGTCCTAGAATGGCTGGCGCCACTGCTATAATATCTTCATAAGACGGAATGGGATCGCCTCTAAATGCTGCTCGTGCTTTTGCTCCAAGCACTAAATATTGTGAGGCTCGAGGCCCAACTCCCCAGTTTATGTACTTGTCAGCGACTGAGTTTTCACTGTGTAACCCTGGACGAGTTGAAGTGGCGAGACGAACAGCGAATTCAACGAGGGAAGGGGCAGCTGGTATTCTGCGGACCAGTTGCTGCAGTTTTATCAGTTCATCGGAAGACAAAACTGGATCGATTTTGGGTTCTTCTTCTCCAGTAGTACGTAATACGATTTCCTCTTCTTCTTTGCGAGAGGGATATTCAATTTGAAGTTGTAGCATGAAACGATCTAATTGCGCTTCGGGAAGAGGGTAGGTTCCCTCTTGTTCAATTGGGTTTTGGGTTGCTAGAACAAAAAAAGGCAAAGTCAAAGGGTAGGTTTTCCCAGCGGCTGTCACTTCACGCTCTTGCATGGCTTGAAGAAGCGCAGCTTGGGTTTTGGGCGGAGTACGATTGATTTCGTCGGCTAGTATAATGTTCGAAAAAATAGGCCCTTTAACAAATCGGAAGACTCGTTGCCCGGTGGTCTTATTCTCTTCGATTACCTCAGTACCTGTGATGTCAGTCGGCATCAAGTCAGGTGTGAACTGTATTCGACTAAAATCGAGGTCGAGAGATTTAGCTAAGGTGGATACCAGGAGAGTCTTGGCCAGGCCCGGTACGCCGACCAACAAAACATGTCCGTTAGCGAGCAATGCAGTCAGAAGCCCATCAACGATACCGTGTTGGCCGACTATCTGTTTGCCGACGGCTTCTTTGAGTGCTTCAGTAACACTAGCCGCTCTCTCAAGTAATTGTAGATCTTGGTGATCAGTAGATTCTATAGCAGAAGATTTCATTAAACCAACTTAGTGAATATTCTTGGGGATTCATACCTTCTAATTGGTGAAATCACTTATTAGATGATGAAAAAATCACTAGGCGAAGTTGATGAGATTGACTTCTCGAGTCAAGCGTTGGACAGGCGGCTGGTTTTGCTTAAACTAGGTGGCTTTAGGTCTTGCTCTTTTTTTCACAAAGTCGTAAATTTTGGTTGAAACTTGGCTAGTTGTGGGGCTTGTGAATGGAGTCCATAAACTTTGTGGAGATAAAGTTGAAACCCGATTATACTGGGAATCTGGGAACTGATTCTGCCAAATACCTTGGCCATGGGATGACGTTCGCTGTTTCAGCAGCCTTGTTTGGATGGATTGGAAAAGAAATTGGTGTTCGCGTTGGTGCAGAAAGTCTAATGACAATAGTAGGAGTATTCCTGGGTGCAGGGGCCTCTTTTTACAGACTCTACAAATCCCTTAATATAAATTCTGGTGAGAACGATTAGAGATGGGGACCTCCTAAAGTTGAAAGAATTGAAACAGTATTCGCTAGGTGCTCTATTGATTGTAACCCTCCTTTATGTGGTGGCTGCCATTTTCCTCGGCCCCAATAGGGAAGGAGTAGGAGTCGCCCTATTGGTGGCATATCCAGTGCAACTATTCGCTTTTTTCCTGCTAATGCAGGCGAAGAAGCCTGGTGCTAATTTTCTCGTGTGGTGGGGAGCGGGGATGGGTTTAAGGTTTACGGTCGTGTTAGCCGTGGCTTTGATGGCCCAAAAAATGGATTTCATAGCTATTGAGGCGCTTCTTCTATCTCTAGTAGGAAGCTTTTTCCTCTTGGTCTTGGCTGAATCAAGGTTTCTCAAGTCTCATCATCGAATCGGAGCTGCTGGCTGATGTCGTGGTATCAAGATCACCAGGAAGAGTCACACGCTAGCGACGCAGGGCATGGCCTGACCATGGAGGAGCTACCCTCCTTTATCCAACATCACATTGGCGACGCGAAAGAAATCGAATTTCTGGGTGGCCATTGGAGCTTGGAAGCTCTAAGTGTGGCTCCAATCCAGCTAGGGGGCTTATCAATCGATTTTTCGATGACCCGTCACTTACTAGTGATGCTCATCGTTGGTTTGCTGCTTGTGCTCAGCCTTGTCCCAATAGCCCGAAGGCTTAGAGCTACTAGTCATGCCCAAAAAGCACCTAGTGGATTTGCTAACGGAGTAGAGGCGTTGGTCCTTTATTTTAGAAATGAGGTAGTCAGGAGGAACATTGGTCATGACGGGGATGGCTACACTCCCTTCATCTTGACGTTGTTTGTTTTTGTCTTGGGTATGAATTTGATCGGCCTCACACCACTTGGGATTACTCCCACTTCTAATGTCTCAGTTACCGCGGCTTTAGCTATCATCAGCTTCATTGTGGTTGAAATTTCTGGCATGAGATCTCTGGGTTTTTCTGGATATGCGAAGACTGTCTTCTTCATGCCTCCTGGTGTGCCAACAATCATGCAGCCAATCATACTCTTGATCATGGTACCAGTCGAAGCTATAGGAAAACTCACTAAGCCCTTTGCTCTAGCTGTTCGTCTGGTGGCAAACATGTTAGCGGGACACAGCATGGTCCTGGCCATCATGGGCCTGATTTTGATTTATCAAAGCTACCTAACTGGATCTGCGATTGTTGTGGCTGTTGGGGCCATCATGATCTTAGAAGTCTTCGTCGCCTGCTTGCAGGCGTACATTTTTGCAATGTTAGTTTCTGTTTTTATTGGATTAATTCGCCACGCTCACTAAATCACTAAAAAAAGAGGAAAGAAAATGTCATACGAACTACTCGCTGCTGTGCAAGAAGCTGCCACGAATCCTGAAGCTGGTTTTACAATTGGAAAGGGGTTAGGTATTGCAGGTGCCGTCATAGGTGCTGGTTTGGGTATTGGACAGATCGGTTCATCGATGGCGCAAGGGATCGCCCGTCAGCCTGAAGCAGCAGGACAAATCCAGACGGCAGCCCTCATTGTGGCCGCTTTGATTGAAGGTGCTGCACTGTTTGGACTCGTGCTCGTTCTTTTAGGGTAAACTCGAGACGCTGGTGTTCATAGAAGAAATAGGGAGACATTAAATGTTTGATATCAATCTCGGTCTCAGTATCTGGACTATCGTTGTTTTTGTCCTGCTATTGGTGATTCTGAGAAAATTTGCTTGGGGTCCTATCCTAGGAGCTGTCCAAGATAGGGAAGATCATGTAAGAAGCACGCTAGAATCAGCTGCTTCAGAGAGGGAAGAATCGACTGAACTTCTCGAACAGTATCGCAAGCAAATGCTCGAAGCTCGCAGGGAAGCTCAGGACCTGATAGCTAAAGCAAAAGAGATGGGAGTCACTGTTCGAAAAGAAATTGAAGAGAAGGCGAGGCAAGAAGCGAACGTGATCATGGAAAAAGCTCTCGAATCAATTGAAAAAGAAAAGGAAGCTGCATTAGACGAATTACGACAGGGATCGGTAGATATCGCTTTGGCAGCTGCAGGGAAACTTATCGGGGAAGAGCTAAACCAGGATAAGGACCGGAAGTTGGCAGTCGATTTCGTAAATGATCTTAGTGCCGAGGTCTCAAAAGGATCTGAATGAGAAACGAGACAGTAGTCAAGAATTATGCGGAAACTTTATTCCAACTGGCTAGTTCAGAGGATGGGTTGGAGGAATATCGTCAGGGTATGGAGTTCGTTGTAGACCTATTGGAAACAGATATCGATTTCCGCCGATTTTTGGAAACCCCTCGGATATCAGTGGCGGACAAAAGGGCCACTGTGAGCACTGTTTTTGAGAACAATTTGCCAGTCGGACTGGTAAATTTCCTCAAAGTTACGATAGATAAGAGAAGACAAAGTCTTCTTGTATTCATCGCTGAGGAATTTTCGCGATTAGTAGATAGTGACATGGGATTGTTGCACTTCGAGATTACGTTGGCTCGTGAATCAGATGAGGGCTTTACAGAGAAACTAAAGGGTCGACTGAGTTCTATTTTCGATTGTAAACCGATTCTTCATTTTAGAATACACCCTGAGATTTTGGGAGGTATTGTTCTGAGGGTTGGTGATAGAGTTTTCGATGGATCGCTGGGGTATAGACTCGATAAGATGCGTCGTATTTTAGGGGCTAAGCAAGTTCACACATTGTTATAGAATTTTTCGACAGGAAAAGATGATAAATGGCTAACGATTTTGCGCTTCGTGCTAGTGAAATTAAAGATGTTCTTCTTTCAGAAATCCAGAACTACGGAGAGGAGCTTAAATCCGAAGAAATTGGTGAGATTCTGGAAGTAAAAGATGGAGTGGCACGCATCTATGGCTTAACTAAGGCTATGGCTAGTGAAATGCTGGAAATAAGTCCAGCAGACGGTAGTGAGCCAGTGACAGCTTTGGCTTTGAACTTAGAAGAAGATAATATTGGCGCCGTTATTATGGGCGATTGGACCGGTCTTCATGAAGGGGACCAGGTCAGGAGGACTGGGAGGGTTTTGGATATCCCTGCAGGTCCTGGTTATGTAGGGAGAGTGGTTGATGCGCTCGGTAATCCCATTGACGACCAAGGGGAGATTTCTCCGATTGAAGAGCGTAGACAAATAGATGTCGTGGCTCCTGGGATTGTGATGAGGCAACCCGTTAACGAGCCATTGCAAACCGGTATCAAAGCAATCGACTCCATGATCCCTATAGGAAGAGGGCAACGCGAATTGATCATTGGCGATAGGGGGACTGGTAAAACGGCGATTGCTTTGGATGCTATCGTAAATCAGAAGGGCGCAGGAGTAGTTTGCGTCTATTGTGCTATAGGTCAGAGGGCAAGCAAAGTGGCTGGAGTGGTAGAGACATTGCAGAAATATGGTGCGATGGATTATACGATAGTGGTGGCAGCCAACGCTTCTGATCCAGCACCTATGCAATATATAGCACCTTATTCAGCCTCGGCTTTGGCTGAGCATTTCATGTGGAAAGGGCAGCCAACGTTGGTAGTGTTCGATGATCTTTCTAAGCAGGCAAACGCCTACAGGCAACTGTCTTTGGTGCTACGTAGACCTCCAGGTCGAGAAGCTTTTCCTGGAGATGTTTTCTATCTCCATTCCCGTCTCCTAGAAAGAGCTGCTAAGCTATCGGATGCCCAAGGTGGTGGCTCAATGACTGCTCTTCCAATCATTGAGACTCAGGCGGGGGATGTTTCTGCGTACATACCAACAAACGTCATTTCCATTACAGACGGCCAAATTTATTTGGAACCAGACCTTTTTTATTCGGGCGTTCGTCCAGCGGTCAACGTTGGTATATCTGTCTCAAGGGTTGGGGGAGCTGCTCAAGTGAAGGCCATGAAGAAAGTTGCAGGTCGCCTTCGCTTAGATCTAGCACAGTATCGAGAATTGGAAGCTTTTGCTCAGTTTGGTTCTGATCTGGATAAAGCTACACAACAACAGCTCGCACGTGGTGAGCGAACGGTCGAGATTCTGAAACAAAACCAGTACCAACCGATGGCGGTGGAGAATCAAGTATGTGTGCTTTATGCCGTTACGCAGGGACATCTCGATGAGATTGAGGTGGCCGACCTAAGGGATTGGGAAAGGGGATTCCACGAATTCTTGTCAGGACAACACTCTGAAGTCATTGATGGCATAAGGGATGGTAGTGGATTGACTGACGAACTCACAGAATCGTTAACTAAGATTATTCCTGAGTTCAACAAAATGTTTCTTGATGGTAAAGAAGTGATGACGGACGAGAGCAACTAAGTATGGCTGGAGCACGTGACGTAAAAAGACGTATAAAGTCGGTTGAAAACACTCGACAAATAACGCGTACTATGGAATTAGTGGCCACGTCTAAACTAAAGAAAGCTACTGATAGGGTCAGCGCCGCTCGACCTTACGGTGAATCTATAGTTTCAATCGTAGAAAACCTTTGCTCGGCTGATCTGGCAGAGAAATTTCCTTTACTGAGGAAGCCAGATGAATGTAAGAGAGCAGCAGTGCTTTTACTAACAGCTGATAGAGGATTGGCCGGTGGATTCAATGCCAATTTAATTAAGGAGGCTAATAACCTTTTAGATGTCCTTAAGAAAGCTGGCACAGAGGCTGATCTTCATATTATTGGCAAGAAAGGCATAGCTTACTTCCGGTTTCGCGATTATCCGATTGCTTCAGAACACGTCGATTTAGGTGATTCTCCAACGGTGGAAATTGCACGGGACATTATCGGACCTTTGGGAGATGATTTTTCCTCAGGAAGAGTAGATGCGGTCTATGTGGTTAGCTCCAAATTCCGTTCGGCAGTCTCTACTCCACCAGCTGTACTCGAACTACTCCCGATAGAGTCTCGCGATGGGAAAGATAAATCAGATGATTTTATTATGACGCCAAAGGCAGGGATGATTCTTAAAACATTGTTGCCACTTTATCTGAGAAATTCTCTCTACCGAGCGCTAGTGGAAAACGTTGCTGCGGAGCAAGGAGCTAGGCGGACGGCTATGAAAAATGCTACAGATAACGCTGGTGATGTGTTAGAACACTTAACACGGACTTATAACAGGGCTCGCCAAGGCCAAATTACACAGGAAATAGCTGAAATTGTCGGAGGTGCGGCAGCACTAGAATGATGGCTTCAGCGAACGAATCTGGATCGGAGAATAAAAGATTATGACCCAAAAGAACGTTGGTAAAGTCGTCCAAGTAATAGGACCGGTATTGGATGTTGAATTCGATTCGGATTCATTGCCTGATATTTATAATGCCCTGTCCTTGAAATCCAATGAGGATAGTGAAGGAAGTATCGATCTTGTCGCTGAAGTCCAGCAACATATAGGAAGAGGTATGGTACGGGCTGTTTCGATGACCTCCACTGATGGTGTCACTCGTGGTATGGATGTTATTGATACGGGTGCAGCGATTTCAGTGCCTGTGGGCCCGCCAGCACTTGGTCGAATCATGAATGTTCTCGGCGAACCAGTCGATGAGCAGGGTCCTATTGAAGCCGAGAATGGCGAGGTAGAGCGTTGGCCTATTCATAGGGAAGCTCCGCGCTTTCATACCCTTGAACCCAAAACGGAAATTTTCGAAACAGGCATTAAAGTTATTGATCTTTTGGCACCATATGTAAAAGGTGGAAAGACAGGTCTCTTCGGAGGAGCGGGAGTGGGCAAGACTGTCATTATTATGGAGCTCATCAATAACATAGCGATGGAGCATGGTGGTCGCTCAGTCTTTTGTGGTGTTGGAGAAAGGACTCGAGAAGGGAATGACCTCTGGTTGGAAATGAAGGAATCGGGTGTCTTGGATTCTACTGCACTCTGCTATGGACAAATGAATGAACCTCCTGGAGCACGTTTAAGGGTAGGGCTGAGTGGATTGACCATTGCAGAATATTTTAGGGATGTTGAGAAACAAGATGTGCTACTGTTCGTCGACAATATCTTTCGATTTACTCAAGCTGGATCAGAAGTGTCTGCTCTTTTAGGAAGGATGCCCTCTGCTGTGGGTTATCAACCAACTTTGGGTACGGAAATGGGTGAGCTACAAGAGCGCATCACATCTACTAGAGAAGGGTCAATTACCTCTGTACAGGCTATCTATGTTCCTGCGGACGATTTGACAGATCCGGCACCCGCTACTGCGTTCACCCACTTGGATGCCCAGACTGTTTTGTCACGTGCTATTTCTGAAAAGGGGATTTATCCAGCGGTTGATCCTTTGGATTCGACCTCACGTATTCTTGATCCTCAATTTTTAGGAGATAGGCACTACAATGTTGCAGTTGAAGTACAGCGGATCTTACAACGCTATAAAGATCTTCAAGACATCATATCGATCCTTGGTATGGATGAACTCACTGAGGAGGATAAGGTTTTAGTGAACCGTGCCCGGCGTATTGAACGCTATCTTTCACAACCTTTCCATGTGGCAGAAACCTTCACTGGAATTTCAGGAAAATATGTGAAATTAGAAGATACTATTGAATCTTTTGAACGGTTGACAACTGGTGAATTCGATCACCTTCCCGAACAAGCATTTTATATGAAGGGTGGTATTGAAGAGGTGATTGAAGCTGGTAAAGAGCTAGAAGAGGTATAGTATGAATGTCAATCTGGTTTCTCCTGAAGGTGTAAGATTTGAGGGAGAAGCGAAATCTGTGAGTCTGCCTTCCTGGGATGGGCAATTAGGTGTACTCTCAGGACATGCTCCAATGATTGGCCTATTGGGATGTGGTGAGGTCCGAATAACTGGGCAGGATGCTGCAGGAGAGAGTTATTTTCTCGAAGGAGGTGTTTTCATGATCACTAGAACTGCTGTAACTCTGTTGACTGAGAACTGTGATACAAAACCTTTGGAGAAAACCGCTAATGGTGAGTTGGTCGACGTTGATGAGATATGGGAACAGATGCAGGATTCGGGAGGCAGTCAAGAACCCGCATGAGGTTTGATCTACATACTCATACAACTGCATCCGATGGAGTGCTATCTCCTGCAGATTTAGTTGGGCTGGCTAAGACGGTTGGGTTGGACGCCTTGGCTATCACTGATCATGATACCGTGGCGGGTCTCTCTGAGGCGACAAGAGCAGCAGTAGATCATTCCATCCAACTAATTCCTGGGATTGAGATTAGTTGCGTAGCTTCTGGCGTTCCTTGCCATATTCTTGGTTACTTTATCGATTATCGATCATCGACCCTTGCTACTTATACGGTTGGAGCTATACGCGCCCGAGAAGAGAGAATGAACGAGATGTTGGTGAGGTTAGCGAGCCAAAATATAAATCTGCAGATCGAGGATGTGATCAAAGAAGCTGGGCCAGAACGCTCATCTTTAGGACGTCCACATTTAGCCCGAGCTTTGGTTTCCAACGGTTATGCTTCTTCTATGACTGATGCGTTTGACAGGCTGATTGGTGACCAACATCCCGCACAGGTAACAATAAGTGTTTTGGGAGCTAGTGAGGCTATTCAGCTGATTCGTGACGCAGGCGGTGTTGCTGTTTGGGCGCATCCGCGTTTAGAGGTGCTGGATAAGCTTTTACCAGAACTCGTAGCTGCAGGTTTACGGGGTTTAGAAGTTTACCGTCCTAAATCGTCCCCACAACATATTTTGGAGATAAAGGCTAGAGCTACGAAGATGGAATTATTAGTGACAGGAGGTTCCGACTGGCACGGTCCAGGCCTTGGTGTTCAGTTCGGACAGTTTTATGTAACTGATGATGATGTCAGCCAGTTCTTGAGAGAAGGTCAGTTGTTAGCCTGAGGACCTGGAAAATGTTTCAAGAATTGTTCGGTTGTGAGCCCTGGCCGGGGAGAACTCATGATCGACCCTATCACCGCCACTCCCGAAGCACCGGCTTCTAAAAGTTCAGGGGTATTTTCAGGCCTGATTCCACCGATAGCTACCACAGGGATATTAGTAGCATTCACCATTGTCTTAATACCGTGAGCACCGATTGGCTTTCCAGCATCGGATTTGGTTGAAGTATGGTAAACGGTTCCGCAACCTAGATAGTTGGCTCCTTGCGACTCCGCACTTTTGCCTAGCATGGGGTCGTCTGTTGAATAACCAATTATAAAATTTTTCGAAACGACTCTTCTGACATCAGCTACTGGCGGATCATCAGGTCCTAAATGGACCCCATCTGCTTGTGAGGCTATGGCGACGTCAAGACGATCATTTATGATCAATAATGCTCCAGCTGCACGAGTCAGAGGAAGGATTTGTAATGCTACCTTGAGAAGTTCGTTAGCATTTGCATGCTTATCCCGGAGTTGGATCATACTAGCTCCTCCTTTCAAAGTTTCACTGATGACATTCATGAGCCCCATCGGTTTGGAGAGTTCAGAATCTGTTATCACGATAAGCCGAAGCAGTTCTGTTAATTGTTTATGGATCATGGAGAATTAAGGACGATTTGAGGGTTTGTTGCGAATTTTTGTAATGGCACGGTTATGTTCCTGCAGGGTTTTGGAAAAAATATGATGTCCTCCAGGCTGAGCTACGAAATACAGATAAGAATCTTCGCTTGGGTTCAGGGCTGCGTCTATTGCTTGCTCTCCAGCTGCAGCTATCGGCCCAGGTGGCAAGCCTGGTTGCGTGTACGTGTTGTAAGGGTTGTCAGCTACCGAGTCAATGGCAGCGAAAAGCAGCCTGGATCTGCGGGCTCCTAGAGCATAAATCACTGTTGGATCCGCTTGCAGCAAGTATCCCAGTCGTAATCGATTATGGTACACCGAGGAAATCCTTGGCATTTCTTCGGCTATCCTAGCTTCAGCCTGTATTATTGAAGCTAGGGTAATCAGTTCTCTCTCGCTCATACCCAATTCGTGGAGTCGTGAGAGGCGTTCTGGTGTCCAGATAGATTTGTATTGGCCAATCATAGTTTCCAAGACAGTTTCCAGGGAAACTCCTTTAGGAAAACGGTAGGTGTCTGGGAACAGATATCCTTCTAAGCCAGGTCCTGGAAGGGTCCAGGTTTTTCCCAAAGTAGAACCAGAGATGTCGGCGTATATTTTGTCAGTTGGCGACTCCATATGTTCCGACAGTTTTTCAGAGATTTCCTTCAGGGTAAGGCCTTCGGGTATAGTTAGATCAAAAGTAATTACGGTTCCTTCGGTTAGAATAAGCAACGTCTCTTTCCAGTCGCTGTTTTTGTGAAGAGCATATTCGCCAGCCTGGATCTTACGATCTTTTCTGGTGACACGTGCATACAGACGAACCAACCGAGGATGTTCTAAAATCTCTTTGGTGACCAGTGTGTCGAGAAGGGCATCAAAGTGCATCCCAGAATGGACTCTTACTGTTATTAAATCGCCCGGGGTGTTTTCTGTGCATCCAACCAATAGAAGTGTTGCAAACAGTATATGTTTCATCGAATGTGTTGACTGTCCAGCCAACTTTGGAGGATAAGGACAGCAGATATTCTATCTACAAGTTTTTTATCTCTACGCTTCTTCTTTTTCATTCCTAATGAGTTAATAATTCGCTCAGCTCTAGATGAAGTGAAGCGTTCGTCCACTAAGTGCACTGGAATTTTAAAATAGTTCTCCAAAGTCACAGCAAGTTCTCTGACAGTCTGGGTCCATGAAGTGTCTTTGCCAGAAAGTGCCAAAGGTAACCCGAGTATGATATGTCCTACTTCATATTTTTCTATAATAGAGCTCAGGGCGGACATTGGAAATCGTTTACCAAGTCTTCTCTGTAAAGTCGAAAGTGGTTGTGCGATTAAGCCAGTTGGATCACTTATAGAAATACCGATCCTTTTCTCGCCTAAGTCGATTCCCAGTGAGCGCATAAATATCCTGTCAGATGTAAGATTGCTTTGAGAAATATAAAGGTAATCTCCGAGGAAGCCTACATGAGACTAAATTGGATAAAATCTGTCCCTCAGAAATTTTCGACAGCATTACATAATATTTTCAGAAGAATGATAATTGTCGATTGACCTGGTCAGTTTCTGCCAGGAATCCTGAAACGACGTGCGTCTTCAGTCTCACAATATTCGGTGGGTTCAGTGCCAGGAAGGAATAACTCTAGAGTTTGATTTAGCTGAGGACACCACTGAGAAGCCAGCTTTCCAGTGGTTTTATCGATGAGGCGCTGGCTTAGACCTTGAGGGACTGGCCAGGGTTCTGGAATAGGGAGCAGAGGTGACTCAAAAGCCGATCCTTCGGCGGCTGGATCACCATAATAGACTCTTCGCATGAAGTTTCCCCAGACAGGTGCAGCATCACCTCCACCCGTGGCTAAAGGACGGATTTCCTGGGGTATATCCATTCCAAACCATACTGTGGCAAGGAGGTTGGGCGTGAAACCGTTAAACCAGACATCGGTAGCGTCGTTGGTTGTTCCTGTCTTGCCAGCTGCTGCAACTTCGGTAGGAAGACCAGCAACTACCCTGATTGCTGTCGCTCCAGTTCCAGCCTCAACAACGTTTTGAAGCATAGAGACCATAATGCGAGCAACAAGAGGATCTAGCACTTGAGTGCGTTCAGGCCTGGGATCCCAGATTGTCCTGCCCCGTGAGTCTTCTACTTTTAAGATAGGAAACGGGCGAACTTTGGTTCCTTCGTTGCTAAAACTGGAGTAGGCCTCTGCCATTTCTAAGGGAATAACTTCAGCCGCTCCTATGGCAGTTGATGGGAAGGGTTCTATCTCACTTCTGATGCCCATTCGACGTGCGGTTTGGACTACACTCTCTAGGCCCACCACGTCGGCTAGTTTGATAGCGATGATGTTTTGGGATTTCTGTAAGCCCGTCCGTATGGTCATTGGGCCTTCAAAGATTTGGGAGTAATTAGAAGGTCTCCATTCTGTGCCGTCGACTTGAAGAGTTACCACTGGTGCATCGACTATGATAAAATTAGGAGGGATACGACTGGCAATAGCCGCAGTGTAAACAAACGGCTTGAACCCCGATCCTGCTTGTCGTAACGCCTGGGTCGCACGGTTAAACTTAGAGAACTGAAAATCACGGCCACCAATCATCGCTCGAATACCTCCAGTCCAAGGATCGAGCGCAACTAAAAGGCCCTGCACATATTTCATGGAATCATCTTGGCCATCTTCTGAGACCACCGATTGTTGATAGTCAGCAAACTTGTCGTGCTCAAATCCTGGTCTTGCCTCAATACGATCCCATCCCTCTTTCATAGAAAGTTCGGCGGCCTCTTGCATGCCTACGTCGAGAGTTGTGAATATGCGCAAACCTGACGTATAAAGCTTGCTTCCAAATCGATCATCCAGGATCTGTCGGACCCATTCTTCGAAATAGGGAGCAGCAGTGTCACTAGATGTAGCCCTTTCTGTAGGTATAGGCGTTTGTGAGTATGTGTTTGCCTCTGCCTCTGAAATAAACGCCTCTTGTACCATTCTGCTCAGTACTAGATTTCTTCTTCTCTCAGCATTCTCAGGGTTTACGAACGGACTATAAAAAGCTGGGCGATTTGGTATAGAAGCAAGGAGAGCTGCTTCAGCCACGTTCAACTCGGATGCGTTCTTACCGTAGTAATTCCTAGACGCAGTTTGGATACCCCACCAACCATGACCATAGTTGATCTCATTGATATAGGCTTCCAGGATTTCATCTTTCGTGTAGGAGCTTTCGAGATCGAAAGCCACTTGCAGTTCCTTTAGTTTCCTGATAACTCGTCGCTCGAATCCGATCTGATCTTCGAACATGTTGCGTGCTAATTGCTGTGTTATGGTGCTTCCTCCACCTCTATTTCTGCCGGTTAGTACACCTAGAACGGCTCTAGTCAGACCTAAGGGGTCAATGCCTCGGTGCTCATAGAACCTCTTGTCTTCAACTGCTATGAATGCCTGATATACATGTTCGGGAAGTGTTTCTAGAGAAACAGGGGTGCGTCGTTCGATCCCAATCTCTACTAGTAGCTGTCCATCGTGACTAAATAGTTTGCTCGTTTGGTCTGATTCGAATGTTCTGATTTGTGCGACGGAAGGACAATCGGAACAGAGATTTTTCCAAGAGCCTAGGGCCAACCCTCCGCAGACCCCGATCAGAGTCAATAGTATGTACAGGAAAGATCGGGAATTATCCATTTTCTTGACCAAGGGTTAATCTCCTCACTTTTCTTTACAGCGGATCATTGTAGTGTACCAGCAGTAGGACGATAGGTTCCATATCTGGGCTCAAAGCTGATTGTTTCTACATAATGAAAAGCTTTCAGATTCGTTACCAGGGCTAAGTATATAAGACAAATTCTATTAACATTAATATATGAAGATAACATTAAAAATGATGTTCAGGGCTATTGTGACGAGTACGGCCAGACTCTACTGGCTGAAACAAAGTGTCTAGATGATGTACAAAAGTTCGGAGGATTTGTGAAGCACGTTTCAAGGATTGTAGAAAAACCGTGGGGCCATGAGCGTATTTGGGCGGAGACTGATCAGTATGTCGGTAAGATCCTACATATAAATGCTGGCGAAGCTCTTTCACTGCAATACCATCAGGTCAAGGATGAAACGATTCATTTATTCACTGGAGAGCTACTCTTTTATGTGGGTGCGGTAGGTGGGGATTTAAGCCAAGTACAACTGTCAGCAGGAGAAAGTTATCACGTGAAACCTGAGACGGTGCATAGAATGGTTGCGGTTACTGAGTGTGATCTTTTGGAGGTCTCGACTCCACATTTGGACGATGTGGTTCGTTTGGAGGACAGGTATGGTAGAACCTCGGGAGAAGACTGACGTTCCTATAGTTTCCCAGTCTAAAAGTACGGTAGCCATTCTATTAATTTTGATTTCACTAGTTTGTTGCAGTCAGCAGGAGGACCAGAGTTGGGTTAGTTCTTCCGATAGACGACTTCAACGGATGGCTGATAAAGTTCTAGAAGACGTTACTGAATTCTCTGGGTTGGAGGTTCTGGATCAAATCCAGATAGACTATCGGACGAAAGAGGAAATATCGAAATATGTCCAGTCTAGACTAGAACGGGATCTCCCTGAAAGCGTGGAGCAGTATATCATAGAGAGCTATAGCTTGCTCGGCCTATTCCCCAAGAATTTAGATCTCCGCCAAACACTCGCTAATCTGTATGGAGAGCAGGTCATCGGTTTCTATGATCCTGAAGATAGGGCACTTTATCTGCAAGAAGAGGTTCCTTTGGAAAATTTGGGGTCTTTATTGGTACATGAGATGGTACATGCTTTACAGGATCAGCATTTTGATTTAACAAGTCTTATGGGATCATCATTGAACAATGATGAACGAACAGCTGTTTTGACGGCTATCGAGGGTCACGCTACGCTGGTGATGTTAGAATTGCTGTCGGAAAATAATGGCAACGGTTCTGTAGACCTGGCAGATGTTTCTGATTTCGAAAAATCTATTGTCAGTGTTTTCGAATCAACAAACTTAGAGAAAGAAAGGCCCGACCCAGTACCTTTGGTCCTTAGAGAGGGTATGTTTTTTCCTTATATTCATGGGGTTCGGTTTGTCAAAACGATGAGGATTCGTGAGGGTAATAAATCCGTACCTTTTGGTGCTAATCTTCCTAAATCGACGAACCAGATCTTGCATTATGGAGAATTTTCCTTTGACGAAAGTGATGCTTCGGTGACGATTCAGATTCAACCAGATGACAAATGGAGCAAGTTGTATGAGAACACGTTAGGAGCGCTAGAGGTAGGAGCCTTTCTTGAAAACTTGATTGGTCGGAAAGTAGACTTTGAGGGTTGGAAAGGAGATAGATTTGCATTACTAGAAAGTGTGGAAGGGAGTAGGACTTTTGTGTGGTTTAGTGTCTGGGATACTGTCCAAGATAGAGATCAATTCTCGGGAATTGTGGAATCTAATTTGGAGTTTTTACCAAAAAATAGTCGCCTCTTTTCGATGAATTTTGGTGGGATCCCTGGAGTAAGAATGGAGATCGGTCCAGAGATTAATGTGGAGGCAATTCTTGAAAAACAATAAAACCAATTCAGCAGTTATCCCCGTAGAAACTGCACAAGGATCATCTTATGATGTCCTGATCAAGCAGAATTCACTTTCTTCGCTGTCAGATCTTCTTAGCGAATATGCTCCCAGTCATCGTTATGCGATAATCTCTGACAATACTGTTGGTAAGTTGTACGGTTTGACAATGAGAAATAAATTGCGGAGCGAAGGCCTCAATGTCGATCTTTTTACTTTTACACAAGGTGAAGAAAACAAAACACGGAGAACTTGGTGTGATTTGACAGATCAAATGTTAGTGGAATCATTCGGTAGGGATTCCTGTGTTTTAGCCTTGGGAGGTGGGGTTGTAGGAGATTTGGCAGGGTTTGTGGCTGCCACCTATATGCGTGGTATACCAGTGGTTCAGATTCCGACAAGTCTTGTTGCTATGATTGATGCCTCGGTGGGTGGAAAAACGGGTGTAGACGTATCGGTTGGAAAGAATCTTGTGGGGACTTTTCATCCTCCTGAACTAGTGGTAGTGGATCCAGAGGTAGTTTGCACTCTTCCAGTTGAAGAGTGCAAACAAGGGCTAGTGGAAGCAGTCAAGCATGGCATAATTATGGATGCGACATATTTCACGCATTTAAGTGAAGTTATTCCAGAGTTACTCTCTAAAGATGTGGACCAGATTGAGGATGCTGTACTGCGTTCTGTGGAGCTAAAGGCTATGGTGGTTTCTGAGGATGAGCGTGAGAGGGGTAAAAGAGAAATTTTGAATTTTGGTCATACCTTCGGACACGCAATAGAGGCGGCTCATGAGTATTCACTATCTCATGGTGTAGCCGTCGGCCACGGAATGTTACTTGAGATAATCCTGGGTATTCGATTAGGATTGACTAATCCAGAGGCCTTAGGTCCAGTAAAACAATGTTTGAGCCAGCTTGGTATTTCCTTTCAAAGTACTCTGAATATCGATTCCGAAAAGATCATGCGATATCTCCGGATGGATAAGAAATCAAAGTTGGGCGGAAGACGATTTGTTTTAATTTCTGAGATTGGCGCTGTATTGGAGAGTACAGAGGGCTGGAGCCACACAGTCGACGAGAGAACGTTAACAGATTTCTGGAAGTCTTTGTGACGAGTCATTCAGTGGAATAAACAGGTTGCTTGATTTGCAACTTATTATCTTGTGTGGTTAATGTTATATTAACAGTCCTACCCCTAGAAAACCCTTATACTATATAGGGTTTCAGGCTTTTAAGATTTGGAATGTGACCAGAATGTGGCCACCAACATTCCCAAAATAGGCCAGAAAAAGAAATTTCACTTTCTTTCCAAATAGCCCCCCCTTTCTGCCAATGGACTGGGGCAGGTCCTAGATA
>CAWWAX010000010.1:0-29983 GCA_963935005.1 uncultured bacterium
TGGAGGGCCTCACGGGGCCTATGGAAATACTTTTTTTCCTACTTTCCATGTCCTTTCTGCATCAGGATTTTTTGTTCTATACTCAAATCCCCGCGGTTCGGCTTCGTATGGTCATGATTTCAAATATGCTACCAGGGGTCGGTGGGGGTTGATGGACAGTGAGGATTTTCTGACTGGTGTTGATGCAGCACTGGAAAAATATCCAGATATCGACGAGACACGAATAGGTGTTTCGGGAGGTAGCTATGGAGGATTTATGGCGAATTGGTTGAGTGCAACTACCGATCGGTTCCAGGCTGCGGTTACTTCCAGGTCAATAACCAACTGGGAAAGTTGGTGGGGTACGTCAGATGCTCAAGGCTTGACTGCTTATGAGTTTTACGGACAACCCTGGGAACGTAGAGATCTTTACCGGCGACTTTCTCCGATATCTTATGTTGAAAACGTTAGTATACCTACGCTGATCATTCACAGTGAAAATGATTACCGAACTCCTATCGGAGATGGTGAACAGTGGTTTATGGCGCTGAAAAAATTGGGAATTCCTGTCGAGATGGTTCGGTATCCCAGATCTTCGCATGGACTGTCTAGGACCGGAGAGCCTTGGTTATTAGTAGATCGCCTGGAAAGAATGAGGACTTGGTTCCTCCATTGGTTGGTAGAAGAACCATCAAATGCGACTGATAGACAGTACTGAAGGCAACTGAAATTTTACTTGAACTGAGGATCTCTCCTTAAAAACTTGCTATGACTGGTTATCGGAAAGAACGAATGCTAGGCTTTTCTCCAAATCTTTTCTGGGAACGCAGAAAGACGGTTTTTTCCAAGCTGGACGAGACGGTTTTGGTTCTGACTTCAGGGTCGATAAGAAATAAATCCCGAGATACAGAAATCCCTTTCAGGCCCGATAGCGATTTCTTCTATTTGACCGGGGTGTGTGAGCCTGATTCTGTGGCCGTGCTCAGGCCCAACGGTTCCGACGGTGATTTAATATTGTTCATTCCTTCTCGAGATCTTGATAAAGAACGTTGGACTGGTCAACGAATGGGACTAGAAGGGTTTAAGGAAGAGTACGGAGCGGTAGCAGTTTATGGTCGACACCAATTAGAGGAATATTTTCCAAGCTTGATAACGAATACTGATAAAATTCATTTTCGTATCGGTAGTGATCAACGAGTCCAAGACCTGATTTTTGCATCTTTGAAGGCTACTCGTCTCTATAAGCCCAGAGGAGAGAAGGGACTCCAGGGTGTCCTGGATCCAGGCTGTATTTTAGATGAGATGCGCTTGTTTAAAGATGATGAGGAATTAGATCGAATCAGAAGAGCAACACAGATTACTTCAGAATCTTTCTGCGAAATGCTGAAGTACTGTAGCCCTGGAACTGGAGAGTGGGAACTTGCAGCGGCATTAGAATTCGGTTTTCGAAAAAGAGGTGCGTCAGGGACTGCGTATCCAACTATTGTCGGATCAGGAAGCAACAGCTGTGTTCTACACTATTCTGATAATAGTCGGAGAATGGAAGCAGGAGACTTGGTATTGGTGGACGGTGGTGCAGAGGTTGATTTGTATGCAGGAGATATCACTAGGACATTTCCAGTGTCGGGATCGTTTACACCCCCACAGAAGGCGGTGTATGAGGTGGTACAGAGAGCTCATAGAAGTGCGATAAATGAGGTGGCCCCAGGAGCTGTGCTGGATAGCATCCATAGAGTAGCGGTGAGCCAGCTGGTCGAGGGCTTACTGGATCTGGGTGTGTTGGAAGGATCTGCCGAAGAAATTATCGACAAGAGGGCTTACAAGAAATTTTTCCCACACCAAACCTCTCATTGGCTCGGACTCGATGTCCATGACGTTGGAGATTATTTTGTTGGAGATCAGTCGAGAACACTGCAGCCCGGGATGGTTTTGACAGTAGAGCCTGGTCTGTACTTCCCTAGGTTGACTGAAGATGTAGAAGAGTTCTGTGGTATTGGAATTAGAATCGAAGATGATGTAGTGGTCACCGAAGAGGGTAGCGAATTGTTAGGATTGTCGTTGCCAGTTAGCACTGGGGACGTGGAAAGCTTGCTGGAGGACCAGAAATGAATTGGTTCACAGACGAAGAAGACCTATCTAAAAAAGATCTATTGTCTTGTTTGAAAAGTTCTAAATCGATGTATGCGGTGGAATTGCGTCCACCACCAAGTGGTCTGTCCAGCTCAGATGCTATGATGAATTGGATTGATTTAAACCACTCTATCAGGACTCTAGTCAGAGAAGACAATTTTGTATTTTTTACGGATGATGCCGTTGGATCAGCTGAGGAAGAAAACCTTGCGCATATTTCTTCCAACTTAGGGACAGATATACCATATTCCCGAATCATACCTTTTCTGACCTGCAATCATACTTTGGAACATAGTCTGATGTATGTCGACCGTTTGAAGACAGAGGGTTATGGGGCGCTTACTGTTTTAGGGGGAGACAGTTCCCCAGGCGTTGTCAGGTGCTTTCCCCATGCATTTCTTTTGAGAGAACAAATTCGGCTCAGACATCCAACTCTTACTTTAGGTGGTTGGATGAATCCACATCGTGAAGTGAATCGTCAGGTCTCCTACTTGAGTTCCGAAGACTTCAATGCGGATTATTATATGACTCAGATAGTGTCGCACCACTCTTTGGACCGAGTTGAAATGTTCCTAGAAGAATCTGCTCGACAGGGGGTGACCACACCTGGAGTTTTTGGTGTTTTCTATTATTGGGGAGCTAGTCCGAAGACGTTAGAAAAACTCGGTGAGTTTTTCCCGGTTCCGATCGAACAATTGAAGCGAGAATTTGCGGAGGGAGAGACTGCAGAAGCAATTTTAGCCCGGACAATAGAAGGGCTGAAATCACTGGGAATAGAGAAGTTTTATTTGAGCAACTTGGGTCGTCGTCAGGTAAGGTTGCGGTTGGACCAGGTGACAAATGAAATATCCAGCTCAGAATAAAATGACAGCTACCACTATCCTGTTCACCTATTAGGCGCCATTCACTGTACGCAGAAGTGTCAAGGCTTCTGCAAAGCTTCCACTTGATGCTTTGATCTGTAAACCTTGAACTATTGGGCGCATTTCTTCGAAACTCTCAAGGGCGATTTTCACTCCTTCAGATCGAGCTTCTAATTCCCCTTGTTTTTCGGCAGATGCCATTCGGGAAAAAATAGATTCCGGTATCTGGATTCCAGGGACTTCATTGTGTAAGTAATCTGCTTCTCTGAATGAACGGAGTGGCCACAGAGTTCCAATAGTAGGTATTGATAAGTCAGAAATATCTAGAAGGAATGAACGGAGGGTTTCGACGGAAAAGACAGGATGGGTCACTAGGAAATGTGCGCCGGCATCCACTTTCCAAGCGAGGCGACTGATTTCTTTGTCTTGGTCCTTTGCAACGTGGTTCATTCGAGCCCCTATAACAAACTCAGTGCGACTGTTCAGGCTGTTTCCTCCAGGATCCATGCCTTGATTTAAGCCATGGACAACGTTGGTAAGTCCTATGGAATCGATGTCAATTCCCGATAGGGATGGTTGATATGGTCCAGTGGGAGGAGGTCGGCCAGTCACTAAAAGTAGGTTGTGGATTCCAGAGGCTGCGGCTCCCAACAAGTCGCTGATCATCCGAGACATATGCCTGTCTCGGCAGGGGTAGTGGACTACTGTTTCAATATCAATCTCATTTTCCACAACTATCGCTGCTGGGAGGCTACTCATGCGTCCTGGAGCGTAGGGGCTATCCAAGATATTGATTGAGTCTGCGCCAGCTTCCTCAATCATTTTACATTGGTCGATCATTTCAGTGGGATCAGAACCTTTGGGAGGAGTAATTTCCATACTTGTGATGAAGATCCCTTTGGATATTTTTTCTCCCAGAACCGACATTTTTTCTAGTGGAGTCTCATCTTCAAAGTGAGTCTCACTAGTTACTATTTGTGCGATTCTTCGAGGTCTCACAATGGGAGTTGAAATCTTTCCAACGCATTCCCTGATCTTGTATATGTGCTCTGGTCCAGTACCACAGCATCCTCCTATAAATCTAGCTCCAGCATCGATCATTTGACGAGCGTATTGCCCAATGTATGTCGGGCTTGTGAGATATATTTTACGATCTGCCACTATTCTCGGAAGTCCAGCATTAGGCTGTGCGGAAAGTGGACAACTTGTGACTCTTGCCATCCTTTCGATCACATCTAACATGACAGCCGGCCCGACTGAACAGTTGACTCCCACAACGTCAGCTCCCCAGTTGCTAACCTCCGTAGCCACAGCTTCTGGTGAGGTTCCGTAGACTGTACGTCCATCTTCTCCCACAGTCACTTGGCAGAAAATTGGCAAATCCGATTGTCCGCGAATCGCATGGAAAGCTTGCTCTAGCTCGTTTAAGTCACTGAAAGTCTCAAGGATAAAACCATTGACTTCACCTTCGAGGAGACCAACTATCTGCCGAGCAAAGAGGTCTTGAGCCTCTTCTCTGCCTGTCGGACCAAATGGTTCAATTCGAACTCCAAGAGGTCCGATTGCACCCAATACATCCGCTTTGTCTCCGGCAGCTTTTCTTGCTAATTGGCCAGCAGTTCTGTTTATAAGCTCAGTTTTCTCAGAAAGCCCATGGCTAGAAAGTTTGATGGGGTTAGCTCCAAAAGTATTGGTTTCTATAATCTCCGCACCAGCATTTACGTAGTCTCGATGGATGGTTTGTACTAGGTCTGGATTCTCCAGATTCAAGCCGTCGTAGGACTTATTAACAAAGACACCACGAGCATAAATTTCGGTTCCCATAGCCCCATCTAAGACATGTATGTTTCCATCGTTTATAAGAGATTTCAAATTTCCTGGGTTTTCAATTGGTCGAGTCATTTGTTTGTCTCTTCTGGTGTATAGGCAATGTTAGGAGCTAACCATTGCTCGGCTTCGCTAATACTTATCGATCTTCTTTTTGCGTAGTCTTGAATTTGGTCTCTTCCGATCAATCCTAACCCAAAGTATTGAGCCCTTGGGTGTCCCATGTACCAACCTGAAACAGAGGCGCCGGGGAGCATGGCATATGACTCCGTCAATCTCACTTCTGTTTTTTGAGTTGGGTCGAGCAGTTTGAATAAAGTTTCTTTTTGTGTGTGATCTGGGCAGGCTGGATATCCTGGGGCTGGCCTGATTCCAAGATATTTTTCGGAGATCAAATCTTTCTTAGAAAGATTTTTACTCTCGCCATATCCCCAAAGGTCTGTTCTGACGAGCTCATGCATCTTTTCTGCTAGAGCTTCGGCCAGTCTATCTGCCAATGCTTTTGCCATGATACTAGAGTAGTCATCATTTTGTTTTTCGAACGATTTACATAGTGCATCCAATCCCAGGCCAGCAGTCACAATGAATGCTCCCATATAGTCTGTTCCTGGATTTGTAGCTGGAGCGATGAAGTCAGACAAACAGAGGTTAGGTCGGTCTTGGGTTTTAGAGAATTGTTGTCTTAGACCGAACACGGTGACCCACTCGGAATCCTGGTTTAGGATTCGTATATCTTCACCTATGCTTTCAGCCGGGAAAAGACCTATATATGCTTTGGCTTGGAGTAGTTTTTCATTAATGATACGACCTAAAAGGATTTGAGCGTCCTCTAGGAGAATGTTAGCTTGGGTTGCTGTTGCGGGATCATCCATAATTTGGGGGTAAATCCCTCTCATCTCCCAAGTATGGAAGAAGGGCGTCCAATCGATATAGTCGGCCAAGTCTTTCAGGGGGTAATCTTCATACGAGTGAATTCCTATTTGTCTGGGTTTCACTGGCGTGTAAGAAGGCCAGTCTATCTTTAGTTTATTTTTTCTCGCCGTTTCTAGAGGGATAAGCCGTGATTTCTGAAGACGATTTTGATGGATTTCTCTCTCATGATCATGCTCGGCTTCAATATTTATTGAAAATTCTTCTTTTTTGTTTGGATCGAGTAATGGCCGGAGTACGGAGACGCAACGAGACGCGTCAGGTACATGAACGATGGTTCCGTTGTAATTGGGGTCGATTCGGACTGCGGTATGTCTGCGAGATGTAGTTGCCCCACCGATAATCAGAGGAATACTTAAATTCAATCGATTCATTTCGGAGGCCACATGGGCCATCTGATCTAGAGAAGGAGTGATTAGTCCAGAAAGGCCGATCACATCGACTTGGTTTTTTTGAGCTTCGTCAAGAATAGTTTCACATGGGACCATGACTCCCAAGTCCAGCACTTCATATCCGTTGCATTGTAATACCACTGACACAATGTTTTTCCCAATGTCATGCACATCACCTTTTACCGTCGCCATCAGTATCTTCCCAGCTGAACTGCGGCTTCCTTCACCCGCAGCTTTTTGAGCTTCCAGGAAAGGCTCTAAATAAGTAACGGCTTTCTTCATCACTCTTGCACTTTTGACCACCTGAGGTAGGAACATTTTACCCGATCCAAACAGGTCGCCCACTTGATTCATCCCGTCCATTAATGGACCCTCGATCACATCTATAACTTTGGAGTACTGTAGCCGTGCTTCTTCCACATCCTCTTCTATGAATTCAGTATTACCATGGACTAGGGAGTATCGCAGTCGGTCAGCCAGGGGATTAGATCTCCATTCTTTTATGTCCACCGATTTCCTGGGTGTGTCGGAGTATTGTTCAGCAAGTTTGGTGAGTTCTTCAGTCGCTGTCACTGCTCTATTAAGTAGAACGTCTTCAACACATTTAAGCACTGATTTGGGCAACTCGTCATAGATCGGTAAGGTGCCGGCATTTACGATTGCCATATCCAGTCCAGATCTAATCCCATGGTAAAGAAATGCTGAATGCATAGCTTCTCTTATCCGGGGATTGCCTCGAAAAGAGAACGAGATATTGCTGAGGCCTCCACTAACTAAAACTTTCGGAAGGATTTTCTTTATTTGACGTGTAGCTTCTAAGAAATGCAAACCGTAAGGATCGTGTTCCTCGATACCTGTTCCGACTGCGAAGATGTTGGGATCAAAAATGATATCTTCAGGCGGGAAACCAACTGTATCGGTCAGGATATCGTAAGCCCGTTGGCAGATGGAAACTTTTCTGTCAACTGTATCCGCTTGACCGTCTTCGTCGAAAGCCATCACAATGACAGCTGCTCCATATAGCCGGACCAAATTTGCTTGTTCGATGAAACGGGTTTCGCCGTCTTTGAGACTAATGGAATTGACGACACATTTGCCTTGCACACATTTAAGCCCTGATTCCAACACTTCCCACCTGGAAGAATCCAAGACAAAAGGGATTCGACTTACTTCTGGCTCGCCGGCTAGAAGATTCAGGAAGGTAGTCATGGCTTCAACTGAATCCAAAAGCCCTTCGTCCATATTGATGTCGAGCATCTGAGCGCCTTGTTCGACTTGTTGCCTGGCGACTTCAACGGCTGCTTCATAGGAGCCACTTTTGATCATGCCTCTAAATTCTTTTGATCCAGTCACATTGGTGCGTTCGCCGATATTGACGAAAAGGGAATCTTTTCCAATGGTTAGAGGTTCGAGGCCGCTGAGTCGACATCGGGATTCTTGTTTTGGAACGCTTCTAGGAGCCAACCCTTCTGTAGCGGTTGAAATCGCAGTTATATGTGAAGGTGTGGTGCCGCAACATCCCCCAACGATGTTGATAAAACCATCTTCTGCGAACTCCTTTATAATTGATGCTGTTAATTCTGGGGATTCATCGTACTCACCAAAGGCATTGGGCAAGCCTGCGTTCGGATGGCAGCTAATCGGAACCTCTGAAATCCCTGATAGCTCCTCCAAGTAAGGCCTCAGCTGGGCTGCTCCAAGGGCACAGTTCAGTCCGACTGAGAAGGGTTTGGCATGACGAATTGAGTAGTAGAAGGCTTCAAGGGTTTGACCACTTAGAGTTCGTCCACTAGCGTCTACTATCGTTCCTGAGATCATCAGAGGGACTTTCTTCCCTAAGTTTTCAAAAGATCGATTGACTGCAAAGATAGCAGCTTTGGCGTTCAAGGTATCAAAGATGGTTTCAATCATTAGGAGGTCTACTCCACCGTCCAATAGCCCCCGGGTTTGCTCAGAGTATGCCGCCACAAGCTGGTCGAAGTTTACATTTCGGTACTCAGGATTGGAAACATCAGGGGACAGTGAGGCTGTTCTGTTGGTGGGACCGATGCTGCCACAGACAAAACGTGGTTTTTCTGGTGTCTCAAGAGTGACGCTAGCGGCTGCCCTACAGGCGATTTCTGCAGACGCTTTATTCAATTGGTATGCCTTCTCTTCCAACTCATAATCCGCTAGTGAGATCGATTGGGCGTTGAAGGTATTTGTTTCAATTATATCAGCGCCCGCATCTAGATAAGCTTTGTGAATATCGTGAATGGCTTGAGGTTGGCTTAGAGACAGGAGATCGTTAGCACCTTGGAGAGGAATGTGATGGTCCTTAAACAACTCTCCTCTGAACTCTTCTTCAGAAAAATTCAAATCCTGGATCATAGTCCCCATTGCTCCATCCAGAACGAGGATTCTATGCTGGAGGAGTTGGCCTACTTTGGAGTCGTCATTCGAGATATCGTTGGGATTATTCATTGTCTGTTGTCCTTTACAGTCGCTAACTAGGGAAGGGAGGTCAGGCAGAAGACCTCTAGGACAGATTGTTCACAAGACAACTTTCAGCTTTTTAGCGGTTGTCTAGGGACCGCAATATGCCATAAATCACCCTTTCCAGTTTCAAGGTTAAACTACTTGGATTAGTCGATTTTTCCTAGCCCTCGTCCACTAAAATGGTCCTTATTTCAGCGGAATACAGACTGGTGGTGTCTAGTTGTTGGCTTTGACACGCAACTCTATTTTGACCAAAATCTTTCAGGTAAATGATTGACGTGCGAGAAGCAGGGTGGTGATTTGAGCAAGTTATGTTGTTGGCATTGAAATCACACAACGGAAGTGTTTTTTAATTTTATCTCAAACGAAGCTGATAGGTGTCTAGTGTCTTCTGATGAATACAACTTGAGAGTTCAAAATAAGTTCTATAAAGGACATGGATTAGGAAATGATTACCTGATTTTTGAAAAGGGGGAAGATTGCACCGTAGATGGAACTGCAATCTTTAAGATATGCGATCGCTGGAAGGGTGTGGGTGCAGATGGAGTGGTCCTACTTGTTGATAGGGTTGGCCCTCCATTTCAACTCAGGATGTTTAATCCAGACGGATCTGAATTTGAGAGGAGTGGCAATGGGCTAAGAATTCTAGGTTCATATCTGGCAAGAGAAGGCCTTGTCGACAAAGAGCCTTTTGAAGTCTCTGTCGGTGGAGATTTGATCTCCTTGGAGATAATGGGACAAGACTCAATGGGGAATTATGATGTCAAAGTCGATATGGGGATCGCCAATTTGGGTAATGACGCAGTCCATTTTGATTCCAGGTTCTTAGATGATAATGGTAGACTGAAGCTGGAAGGTTACGGTTGTTTTGACTTAAACTTTGTTTCTATCGGCAATCCCCACTGTGTAGTTTTTCCTGATAATTGGGATCCAAATTTATTAGAAAAGATCGGTCCTTTGCTTTGCGAACACAAATCATTCAGCTTCGGGACTAATGTGCAACTTGCTCGGTTCGTAGCCGAAGGGGTGATGGAGGCTCTAATATGGGAGAGGGGCGTTGGAGTCACTTCAGCGTCGGGAACTTCTGCATGTGCTGTAGCTGTGGCAGCAGTTCAGTCTAGTAGGGCAAATCCAGGGGGATTCCAAGTTCAAATGCAGGGTGGACCTCTTGCAGTATCAGTAGACGCAAATTATGGAGTTACCTTGAGAGGTCCCGTTCGAGAAGTGTTTCAGGGTAGATTGACCCAGGGATTTCTGGCTTCGTTAAAACAGAAGGTTCGTCCGATCAGGTCCTGACTCTTCTGAGTAGAATTAGTCCGCAGACTAGAAAGATTAGGTTGGGAGCCCAGGCTGCAAATACAGGATGTAGCGCACCCACTTTCCCAGCTGCTCCAGCAACCCGAAAAAGTAACAGGTAGAGAATGGTGGAACCTAGGGCGACGCCTATGCCGTAAGTGGTGCCACTCCTTCCCGATCCAGTGGCCAGTGGTCCGCCAAATAAGATGATGACTAGGGTAGCCACTGCGATGGCGGTACGCTGTTCCTTTTTTACGATCAAAAAGCTGGGATCTCCCCCAGATCTGCTTATGTTTGCTGCCATACGGTCAATTTCAGCGGTGGTCATTTCATCTTCGTCTTCGGGAACCTCCAGTAAGCTGGAAGGACTCTCTACAAATTCATTAGTCCTGAGTGAGTCGAAATAGAATGTCAGGTTGGATCCTTCTTCCCTGACAATTCGGAGGTATCCATCCCGAAAAGTCCATCCTGAATTTTCATGATAAGGAGCATCGCGAGCTTGGATGTGTTCGGCGAGATCTCCAGTAACCGGATGGGGTACTTCCATCAAGATTTGATTGAGAAGAGGTGGCACGATTGTCAATCTCTGAGCTGTGATCGTCCTTTCGTCACTGCCTTTGAAAACAAAATCTGATCGAAGTTGAGAGCTAAAAGTTTCATTGCGTAAGATTTGTCCAGATTGTCTTTTGGCCAAAGGAACAGCTTCATTCAGGATCAGGCCTATTCCTGTCAACAGCAATCCTATCAATAGGAGTGGGACCATGAGACGATGGAAGGAGATTCCTCCAGCTTTGGCCGCAAGGATCTCCCGGTGTTGAGTCATAGAGTGAACTGTGAAAACCGCAGCTATGAGCGCGGCGATGGGAAAAGACCATGAAATGAACTCTGGCAACATAAATAGGTATGCCATTATCAATTCCGAAGTTGTAAGTCCTCGACCGAAATATCGATCTAGGTTTTCTACAATGTCACCGATTAGAAAAAGTAGAGGTGCCCCTATTACAAACAAAAGAAAAGTGCCTGTAAAAGTTCTAATGATTAGCAGATCTAGGATTTTCATTAATCAGAGTTCCTTAGGCGACCTAGGGGTTTGCTAATCAATCTGCCAACTATAGAAAATGTCTCGTCTAGGCCGCTGCCCCTGTTGCTATTTTCCAGGCGACCTAGTCCGAGTGTGAGAAGAGCTCCCAAGCAGAAGAATACTATATTGGGAGTCCACATAGCCCAGAGTGGCGGTATGAGGCCTCTGTCGGCCAGGTTCTCTCCTCCGATCAGTCCAGTCCAGTAGACGCCGAAAACGAAGACTGAAACCAGGATCACCATGCCAATACCACCTCTGGGGAAACGTATTCCTAGAGGTCCACCGATTAGTACGAAAACGATACAAGCAAAGGCTATGGCGTATTTCTTATAGATTTCTACTGAGTAGCGATTAATAGTGGATTCTAGGGCGGATATTTGAAGCTGATTCTGATGTGCGTTCAACGCATCCACCGCAACATTCTGATCAATCCGCAAAACCCCATCAATTCCAGCTGTGGTAGTAATTTTAGAAAGGTCCTTGGTTATCGCTGAAACCGCTGACTGAGCTTTTGCTAAGCTCTCGTCCTGTATGGCCCTGATTTCAATTGTTTTTTCTTCTATCGCTTCTTCTAACATCGAAATAGACATTTCTCGATCGCTACGGACACTCCCTGTTGCCTGTCGGTCCATTTGGTTGGCGATCCCTCGCAATGGCACGATTTGCTTTTTGAATTCAGAACGATTGAATTCTCCAGACCGACTCAAGTCTACCTGAAGGACTTCTCCAGAATACAATGTGAGGTAGAGATCGGTCTGTTCCTGGTCGAAGGTCATTTCACCTTCAGATGCGTAAGTAGTTCTATGAATTCCTGGGTCACTAAGATCATAGATGACTACTTCTTCTAGGTGGTTTGTGTCTCGGTCGATAGAAGAGGCTTGTAGGTATATATTTCTAGTTCGGTCCTGAGTTTCAATGCGATTAATGACGCGTTCTTGAAGCTCGAAAGTGGGACTTTTTTCGCTTATGTCCACGACTAGTTCTTTGAGCTGGTGGTTAGCCGCGGGCAGTATTTGATCATTGAAAAACAGCATCACACCAGCCATGCCAATTCCCAATAGTAACGGTGGCATCAGAATTCGGATTGGTCTGATACCTCCAGCAGACATTGCTGTTAATTCATTGGCTGCCGTCATCTCACTGAAGGTGTATAGTAGGGCAACCAGAATTGACATAGGTAGGGTTAGGGCAATTGTATGGGGAAGGGAAAGAATCAAGAACTCTCCAATGATTGACCAGGGTAATCCTTTCCCGACAAGGTTCTCTATTCGTTGTGCGATAGCGTTTAAAAATAAAAGCCCAGTAAGTGCTGAAAAAGCAAACAGGAATGGCCCGAGATGAGCCTTGATTAAATGTTTGGTAATTATTGTCATACTTTCATACCAAGTCGACTTTTGTAAGAATCGAATAATCGAGCAACTTCTATCCCTCTTCTCTTGCTCTACAGGTCAATGGAGGAGTAACCTATGGCAACAGCATGTGGCCAAACTTTCATTTTTATCATCTCCGGAGTAGATAATGTGCCCTCTTAATAATAACGAGGCCGATAGCTCAGAAACAGTTTTCGGAGAAATCGTTCGTGGGACCATAAGTGCAGATGTTGTTTATCAAGACAAGTTGGTGACAGCCTTTAGGGACATTCAGCCGAGGGCACCAGTTCATATTTTAATTGTTCCTAATAAAACGATTAGAACTATGGATGATGTAAAACAGGAAGATGAGGCAATATTGGGTAGAATGCTGCGGATAGCTGCGGATATTGCTAGAAACGAGGGTTTAGGGGAGAAAGGCTACCGGTTGATCATCAATTGTAAAGAACATGGAGGGCAGGAGGTCTACTACCTTCATATGCATATAGTCGGAGGAACCCGATTAGGACGAATGGTTGCACAGTCAGCATGATCTGGTTTGTTGGCTTGCATCAATCAGGGCAAACACACACTTTTTCTTGTCTTTATAAACAAGGGAGATCCAATGGCAGGTTTTGAAAGCGCAATCAATCGTTTGGGGGATTTGGTTTGGAACTTTGGCATTCCTGTTGGGGATGCGTCCATTCCGCTGGTCGTTTTGGCTCTTATCGGAGCAGGAGGATTCCTGACGATTCGACTTGGTTTTATACAACTGAGACGATT
Source organism: uncultured bacterium (assembly GCA_963935005.1). Taxonomy (GTDB): domain Bacteria; phylum Gemmatimonadota; class Gemmatimonadetes; order Longimicrobiales; family Gaopeijiaceae. Next base: position 13,109 of record CAWWAX010000010.1, read on the forward strand.
CGGGCATGGTGTCGCAGTGGCTACTGGGAGATATGACGATCCAAATGACACAGGGGATGTTTCACACTTTCAAGCATTGACCACAGCCCTCTCGGCTACGGTCGGCATAGGAAATATTGCTGGTGTAGCTTTGGCTATACATTGGGGAGGACCAGGCGCCTTGTTTTGGATGTGGTTAACGGCAGCAGTTGGGATGGCAACGAAATTTTCTGAAGTGACACTAGCACAACATTACCGGTCGATTCACAAGGATGCTGGAGAGGTAGTCGGGACAGTTTCAGGGGGACCTATGTACTACATAGAAATGGGACTAGGCCCAAAATGGAAGTGGATGGCGATCTTTTTTGCCGGTGCTTTAGGATTTACTGCTTTCCTTACCGGTAATGCCATTCAGGCAAACACTGTATCCGATACTATGAACACAGCTTTCGGTATACCTCAGTGGATCACGGGATTGCTCACAGTAAGTATAGTAGGGGCAGTAGTTTTGGGAGGGATCGGCCGGATTGGGCGAATTACAGGTATCTTGGCTCCATTTATGGCAGCTGTTTACGTCCTGGGTGCTCTGATAATAATAATAATGAATTTAGGTGCCGTAGGACCTGCTTTTTCAGCTATTTTTACAGAAGCATTCAATCCTACTGCGGGAATAGCGGGAACTGGTGTTGGTGCGATTCTGACTACAATGATGTATGGATGTCAGAGGGGCCTTTTTTCAAATGAAGCTGGCCAAGGATCAGCTCCGATCGCGCATGCAGCCGCAAAGACAGAAGAGCCTGTTTCAGAGGGTGTTGTAGCTCTCTTGGAACCCTTCATAGACACGATTGTCATTGTTACGATGACGGCTTTGGTCATTATCATCACTGGAGTTTACGACGAACGCATTCCGACTGAAATTACGCTAGGTGAAGGCGATGTGATTTGGGTTTCTGGAGACCAGGAAACTGGTTATACGGGGGTTCAAGATCCTGGAGAAATAATGATTCAGGAAGGTCAGTATGTTGAAGGTGCAAGCACTTTCGTAGGATGGCATGAGGTCAAGGTTGATAAGCTGTACACTGATGAAGAAATGACTCGCGGTTTTACTGGCTCAGTTTTCCCTGGAGCTGGCGAAGCAGTCGGAGAAGATGGGATCACCTCCACTTCTCTTTGGGGGATGGCGGTGGAGAGTGGTGCTCCATTGACCATGCAGGCTTTCAAGAAAGGTTTGTCTCCTTTAGGTGACTGGGGACACTACGTGGTTATTCTCTCGGTGTTCCTCTTCGGAATCTCAACAGCTATTTCCTGGAGTTACTACGGGGATCGGTGCGCTAATTATCTTTTCGGGACAGGAGCTATTTTTCCCTATAAGATGATGTATATAGCGATGCATTTTGTCGGGGCGAACGTCAGTCTAAGTCTTGCTTGGACGATGGGGGATATCGCACTGGGTATAGTCATCCTGCCAAATCTTCTAGCTTTGATATTGCTCTCTGGAAAAATCAAGGAATTGACTGACGATTATTTTAAAAGGAAACCCTGGATGGACAGATAGTCAGTCTTAAAGGAAAAACCAATTAACGGTCTAAATCTGACTGATTCGTGGCGTCCTTTGGAATTGGCTTTACGGAAGTATCACGATTTCGGAGAAGATATCGCAGTTATTGTACGTAACGATTTCACTGATTCCGAAGAGCTATATCCTTCGATATTCTTTCGAGGTGAGGATGATTTTGAAGATTGGGAGCTGCTCGCTTTGGAGCGATGTGGACCGAGAGTATTAGATATTGGTGCAGGGGTCGGTTCACATGGGCTAGTCCTCCAGAATAGAGGCCACCGTGTCACCGCTCTAGAGTTGCTTCCTGGAGCGGTTCGTATAATGCGAGAAAGAGGGATCACCGATGCCAGACTAGGACAGCTGGAAGAGTTCTCAGAGACCGAGCTGAAGTATGACACAATCTTGCTACTGATGAACGGATCTATGCTAGCAGGGAACTTAACAGGCCTGGAACACCTGCTCAGTTTAACTTCGTCTCTACTAGCCTCGACAGGAATCATCTTAATGGATTCCACAGATCTACGAACTACGGGTGATTTGGACTGTCCAGTGAGTCAGAACTATGCCGGAGAACTACATTACCAACTAGAGTTTGAGGGTGTGACTGGGGAGGTATTTCCGCAACTGTTCATAGACCCAAAACTCTTGGAATGTATATGCCAGAATGTAGGTTTGGAGGCAGGTGTGATTTGGTCGAACAAGAAGGGGCATTATCTTGTAGAATTGAAAAGGGGTTAGAGGTGCGACAGAATTATATTATTGTTAACGGTGGAGTTTAAAGGACAGATTGGACATGGTAGAGGCATAAGATCATTAAATAGATAGGAGACAGAATGGGATATCCTTTTCAACTGCCCGAATTGGGTTATGCGAGTGACGCTTTAGAGCCTCACATTGACACTAGAACCATGGAGATACACCACGGAAAGCACCACCAGGCTTATACGAATAATTTAAACGCCGCTCTCGAACATCATCCGGAATTACATGGCCACTCGGGGGAGCAATTACTAATAGATTTGGGTTCTCTCCCAGAAGACATCAGAGGGGCTGTGCAAAATAACGGGGGAGGCTTCGTTAATCATAAGTTATTTTGGGAGATTATGGCTCCAGGTGGGTCGGATTCCCCTACTGAAGAAATGAGTGGGTTATTGAATGACTCCTTCGGGTCGTTTGATCAATTCAAGCAAGTCTTCTCTGGTGCGGCAGCAACTCAGTTTGGGTCGGGATGGAGCTGGTTGGTAGTGGATCCAGATGGCGGGTTGCAAGTAATGGCAACCGCCAATCAGAACAGCCCACTGTCCTGTGGTTGTGTTCCGATCTTAGGTGTTGATGTTTGGGAACATGCTTATTATCTAAACTATCAAAACAGAAGACCTGACTACTTGGCCGCTTTTTGGAATGTCGTTAATTGGACTGCGGTTTCAGAGAAATATTTGCAAACAAAATAAGTTTGATTCTGTAACCAGGATCGGAGATCTTTGGGATCTATGAAAAAGCATAGAAAACAGTTCCTAGGGTACTCGTATGGATTTGTTGGACAGAGAGGAATATTGACAAAAGTGGTCAGAAATCCAGTTCTGCTTTTTTCTGCGCTTCTGCTGTTGAGCGGATCAGAAGTAAAAGGACAGACTCTGAGAGGGTCGGAGTCCTCGGTGAATCGTGCCTATCAAACAGCCAAAGAGCACGATTTCACCTTTCTAGAGACTGGCCAACAGATTCATAGTTTTGTTGAAGCTGGTTATTTGGTGCCGATTGGTAATGGACTGGATTACACTATACATGATGTATCCTTTCCCTATGGAAGACCTGAAGTCAAACTGTTTGTGGAGAGGCTCAGTCGCCAATATAGAAGAGCCTGTGGAGAGAAACTGGTGGTTACAAGTTTGACTCGTCCCATCAGTGGCCAACCTAGAAACGCATCTTCTCTGTCAGTTCATCCGACTGGCATGGCGATAGATTTCCGAAGAAGCAATTCGGCAGTTTGTAGAAACTGGTTAGAAAGCACTCTTTTGTATCTTGAGGGAGTTGCTGTACTGGAGGCGACTAGAGAGCGTCGACCACCTCATTTCCATGTGTCGGTTTTTCCTGATCAGTATGAGAAGTATGTTCAGGCCCTGATGAACAATCCTGGTCGAACAGTGTTAACACATGTCGTACGAAATGGAGAGTCGCTCTGGCGCATTGCGCGTGCCTATGGGACTAGTGTCTCCAGATTAAAAGCGGTTAACAAGATTCGAGGGGACCAGATCGTCCCGGGTCAGATTTTGAGTCTTCCGGGAGGATAGTCACTTGCAGAAATCCCCATCAAATGCAGTTGAACATAAGGTCATCGAAACAGATGAAGTAACGGGATTTGATCGTTATCAATTGTTGACCTCCTTAGTCGTACCGAGACCTATAGGTTGGGTTTCCACATATGGCAAAGACGGAGTGTTAAATGTGGCCCCATTCAGCTTTTTTTCTGCAGTAGCTGCGTCACCTATGTTGGTAAGTGTATCTATAGGTACCAGAATGGGGATCCCTAAGGATTCTCTCCAAAATATACTCGACCAGAAAGCATTCTGTGTGAATATTGTTACTGAGGCACAAGCTGTGCAGATGAATGAAACTTCAGCTGATTTTCCTCCAGAACAAGATGAATTTGAAAGAGTTGGCTTGCCAATCGGAGTTGCTGAAAAGGTGGGTGCACCATACGTCGCTAACTGTCCAGCAGTATTAGAGTGTGAGCTTTTCAAGGAGCTCAACCTTGGTGATGCAGGAAGTATGATTATAGGTGAAGTTAAAGCCGTCAGGCTGGACCCGTCCCTAGAGTTCAAAGAAGGCTCCTTCCTAGTCGATACAAAAGTGTTGAGACCAGTTGCTCGCTTGGGTGGACCAGAATATACGCTTTTGGGAGATATACTAATAATCCCAAGACCTACGAGGAAGTGACAGAGACTCGAAATGAATTCGCTTTTCGATAGTGACGAGCGCTGTAATGAAAGGGCTAATCTTGATTGGAATTCGGTCACTCTATCGGTGGTCATACCATCGTATAACGAATTGGATACTATAGAACGTTTGTTGCGAAAATTAGATGCGATGACTCTCTCCCTCGAAGTTCTTGTGATTGATGACGGTTCGACTGATGGTACTAGGTCGCTTCTAGGGGACCTGGATAGACAAGGTTTGATTGACCGACTGATTATGCACGAAAAAAACCAAGGAAAGGGGGCCGCGGTAAGGCGCGGCATAGAGGAGGCGACTGGTGATCTGATCGTTATACAGGATGCTGATTTGGAGTATGACCCGAATGAATTTCCAGTTCTATTGGAACCTATACTGTCGGGTAAGGCAGATGCTGTTTTTGGCTCACGGTTTTTGGGGGGTAGCAGGAGAGTTCTACTCTTTTGGCATATGGTGGGAAACCGATTTTTGACTTTACTCAGTAATATGTTGACTGATTTGAACCTTAGTGACATGGAGACGTGCTATAAGTTGGTAAATGCTGAACTCTTAAAGGGCTTGCCTTTGACATCGAACCGGTTCGGGTTCGAACCTGAGATCACAGCTCGCCTATCTCAAGCGGGCGCACGGATCTATGAAGTACCCATTAGCTACCACGGAAGGTCATACCAGGAGGGAAAAAAAATAACCTGGAAGGATGGATTGGCTGCTATCTTCCATATTTTACGCTACAATCTTTTCCCTCCTCCAATTAAATCGTGGGATGTCTCTAGAGTGAGAAATTGGAATGACAAGCGAAAGAAGGGATCAGTTGAGCAGGACCAGTAACCACTTTTTATACCTTGCCTGGACTATTCATAGGACTTTCGTTTATCCTATCACTAAGCTTTGGAGAACAGAGATCATTTATCAGAGGTTAGATAAATAATTATGAGAAGGATTTCGTTTAGTACGGCTGGGGAATCTCATGGTCGAGGTTTGGTTGCTATTCTGGAAGGAATCCCAGCTGGTCTGACTTTGGAAATGGTTAGACATGTGGACCCAGATCTCATACGTCGCCAAGGCGGGTATGGCCGAGGACGCAGGATGCAGATCGAGTCCGATAGAGCGGAAGTCATCTCAGGAGTAAGGCTGGGAGAGACGATAGGATCTCCAATTTCCATGTTGATATGGAACAAGGATTGGGAGAACTGGGCTCTGGCGATGTCACCTGAAAGCCCCGACCCTGATGGTAATCCGAAAGCACTAAAAAGTCTGTATTTGCCGAGGCCAGGGCATGCTGATTTAGTAGGTCTCCTGAAATATGATCGTCGCGATACTCGCGACATTTTGGAGCGAGCTAGTGCTAGGGAAACAGCTGCACGGGTCGCTTGCGGTGCTGTTTGTAGGAGGTTGCTGGAAGTCTTTGGAATAACTATAGGAAGTCATGTGACATCTATAGGTGCTATTGAGGCCGATGTTCCAGATGTTCTGCCTAATAACCTAAATGAGAGCGTAGACGCTTCGGCTTTGAGATCTTTAGACCCTGACGCCACGACACGGATGAAAAGGGCTATAGATGATGCCAAGGAAAATGGGGATACACTCGGAGGTGTATTCGAAGTGGTTGCTACTGGGATTCCAGCGGGATTGGGAAGCTACGTGACTTATGATAGCAAGCTGGACGGACGTTTGGCTGGCGCAGTTATGTCAATTCAAGCGATCAAAGGGGTAGAAATTGGAGCAGGGTTTTCGGGAGCCTTTAGGCCAGGATCGGAAGTCCACGATCCGATAGTGACTGATGAAAGTGCTAAGAAATCAGGGGGGATAGGTCGAAAATCTAACAGAGCTGGAGGTTTAGAGGGGGGAGTCACCACGGGGTCTCCCGTAGTGGTCAAAGCTGCGATGAAGCCAATCTCCACATTGAGAAAAAGGCTTCCCAGTATTGATATGAGAGATGGATCCGTAGCGGATGCTGCAGTTGAAAGAAGTGATGTCTGTGCCGTGCCTGCGGCAGCTGTTGTAGGGGAAGCAATGGTAGCTCTCGTTTTAGCGGACGCTTTTTTGGAAAAATTCGGTGGGGATTCTATTGGCGAAATCACAAGAAACTTTGATTCCTATGTCGAACATTTGGAGAAGCGTGGTTACGGTGAGCGCTAAGCAATTCTATAGTGTTCTGCTCGTGGGTTTCATGGCTAGTGGGAAATCTACTGTAGGTCGAGAGCTTGCTAGCTTATTGGGGTGGAAATTTTCCGACATGGACTGTGCTATAGAAGAGAGGTGTGGAGTTTCTATAGACATTTTGTTCAATTCAAAGGGTGAAGACCATTTTCGTAGACGTGAGTCAGAAGTGGCTCTCGAGCTGCTATCCCTCAGGGGAACAGTTCTTGCATCTGGAGGTGGGTGGGCACTGAATGACCAAAATTGGAGGGCTGTTCCAGAAGAAACTTTAACGGTGTGGATCAAAGTGACGCCAGAGGTCGCCTTCCAAAGAGCACTTGGTGGAGGCTCATCGAGGCCCTTATTCGATCAAGCTGATTCTGTGAAAGACTTTTCTCTGTTGTTGGAAAGCAGACGGGATTGGTATGCAAGAGCAGAACATTCTGTGGATTCCGAACTAGGAAGCCCGCAGGAAATAGCAGAAAATATATTGAGATTTTTGGACTGACGAAGTTTTATAAATTAAGTATAGCTTAGGAACCAGTAGAGGAAAAACATGAAATTGGTTGTGGTGGAATCTCCTGCTAAAGCGAGAACTATAAGTAGTTATTTGGGTAGTGAATATGAAGTGGTGGCGTCGGTTGGACATATAAGAGATTTGCCTGACAAAGAGCTTGGGGTTGATATCGAAAATGACTTCAAAGCCAAATATGTGACCACCAATAGAAAGATTCTGACAGATCTCAAGAAGCGTGCCAAGTCTGCGCAAAGTATAATTCTAGCTACCGACCCAGACCGTGAAGGCGAAGCGATTGCTTATCACATAGCCGAAAGATTGGGTATGCGTGATGCGGAAAAAGAGAAGCATAAATTTCAAAGAGTTACCTTTAGGGAAGTCACCAGAGAAGCAATTTTAAAGGCCCTGGAAGAACCTGGTGCTGTCAACATGGAAAGGGTTGAGGCACAGAAGGCTCGTAGAGTTTTGGATCGCCTTGTTGGATTCCAGGCAAGCAGCTTATTGAACAAACCGATAATGCCAGGGCTTTCTGCTGGTCGAGTCCAGACGGTCGCCCTAAGACTGGTCTGTGAGCATGAAGATAAAATCAGAGCCTTTGTAGAAGAACAATATTGGTCCTTTCAGGCTGAACTAAAATATGCTGATCAGGTGTTCGAGGGTAATTTGGTTCGGATAGATGGCAGTGTGGTCCGCAATCAAAAGTCTTGGAAGATAGCAGTTGAGAAGGAAGTTGAGGCCCAGGAGTTAGTTAGAGATCTTAGTGGGGTACCTTTTCAGGCCAGCCAGGTAATCCGAGAAGAAAAATCGGTCAATCCGAAACCACCATTCACTACATCTACTCTGCAGCAAAGAGCGTCTACAAGGCTGAGATTGTCAGCCAAGCGGACTATGGGAGCAGCTCAGGGACTATATCAGAATGGCTTGATTACTTATATCCGGACGGACTCAACACGCGTATCACCTGGAGCTGTTAGTCAGGCGAGAGATTGGGTCCAGGAGCAATTTGGGAAAGCTTATATCCCGGGGAAGGGCCGATTTTATGGAGGAAAGGCCGAAGAAAAAGGTATGCAGGATGCCCATGAAGCCATTCGTCCCACAAATGTGTCGCTGCACCCATCTGAAGCTTCAAAAAAGCTTGATACCAGTCAGGCAAAAGTCTATGAATTGATATGGTTACGCTTTGTAGCCAGTCAAATGTCAGCAAAGATTTACGATAATACCAGAATTGTTTTTGCATTAGAAGGTAAGAGTTCCAAGGAGTATAATTTCCAGGCCTCTGGTTCTGTGGTCAAATTTCCAGGTCACGAACGCCTTTATATAGAAGCGAAAGAATCTGGAAAAAGTCCTTCTCGTGAGGACTTGCCTTTGGAGGTGCGATTAAAATTGGCCAGTGCCAAGACACAGTCCGTTCCCGATATGGGTGAAGGGGACGTTGCGGAACTAAGAGAATTAAAGACCGAAAAGCACTTTACTAGACCACCTGGACGTTTTTCAGAAGCTGGTTTAGTGAAAAAATTGGAAGACGAAGGGATTGGTAGACCATCTACCTACGCTGCCATTGTGTCTAAAATAGTGGAAAGAGAATATGTGGAATTGAAAAATCGACGCTTTCATCCAACTGAATTGGGTGAAGGAGTTTGTAAGTTTCTAGTGCACGTATTCAAAAAGGAATTTCAAGTTGAGTTTACCAGACAGATAGAAATGCGGCTAGACGAGATCGAAAAAGGGGATTTAATCGGCAAAGACCTTCTTTCGGAAACTTATGATGGTTTTAGGAAGCAATTGGAGGAAGCTGAGGCTCAGCCAGAGCTTCTAATGAAGGAGATTTTTGAAGCACAGGGTGAAAAATGTGAGGAATGTAGTCACCCAATGCTGATCAAGTGGAATCGTGGAGGAAGTTTTTTGGGTTGTTCGGATTATCCAAACTGTAAACATAATCGGCCTCTAGCGGAAAAGCAGGACAGGGAGTTAGGGAGTAGTCCAGACGGCAGGAATATTCGTTTGAGATTTGGACGTTTTGGTCCTTATGTAGAAATGGAGGCTTTAAGCGATGACCAGAAGCCCTCTAGAGCTAGCTTGGAGGAATCACAGGAACCCTCAGAAGTAGACCTTTCTATTGCTCTTGAATTGTTAGAAAATCAAGGGGATAGGATGCTTGGTCCGGGTCCAGACCAGACAGGAACTGTTTTTCTGAAGAGAGGCCCCTACGGTCCTTATGTAGAATTAGATAACAATGAGGAAGGGAAAAAGCCTAAAAGGGTAAGTATTCCAAAAGACAAACCCGTGCACGAAGTGGAGTTGTCTTATGGGCTTCTTCTTCTCGAACTTCCAAAGATTTTAGGATCCGATCCAGAGTCCGGTGAAGAGATTCATTCAGGTATAGGGCGGTATGGTCCATTTGTCAGGTGTGCGAACGTTTATGCAAATCTTAAAAACAGTGAAGACATTTGGGACACAAGTGTCGAAGAAGCTGTTGCCTTGATTAATGCAAAACGTTCCTCTGGAAGGACCGCTTTGAAGGATTTAGGAGAGCATCCGGATACAAAGGAAAACATAAAAGTCTTATCAGGAAGATTCGGTCCTTACGTAAAATGTGGTAAGGTCAATGCTACTCTGCCAAAGGAGCAAGAACCCACTGAAGTCACCTTGGAAATGGCGGTTGCGTTGATCCAGAAAAAGCTTGAGAGGACTAAGAAAAAAAGTAAGGGCAAAAAATCTAAGTGAGGACGAAAGTAACGGTCGTAGGAGGAGGTCTCGCTGGGTGTGAGGCGGCCTACCGATTAGCTAGTCTCGAGTATCAGGTGAGTCTAGTTGAGATGCGACCTCTGTGTACCACGGAAGCCCATCAAACGGGTGATCTCGCTGAACTTGTTTGTACGAATTCTTTCAAAAGTATGGATCCCAGTAATTCACATGGGCAACTCAAGAGAGAGATGCGATTGTTAGGCTCTTTGCTTTTAGATTGTGCTGATAAAACATCAGTTCCCGCTGGTTCTGCGTTGGCAGTAGACCGAGGACTGTTTTCTAAGATGATGACGGCGATTGTGAGTAGCCATCCTAAGATCGATCTGAAACGAGAAGAGATAGTGGATTTGCCCAAGCATTCTGCTGTAGTAGCAACAGGGCCTCTGACTTCAGATAAACTTAGTGAGAATATTCAAGGATCCCTAGGTGAAGAAGGGCTTTCTTTCTACGATGCCATAGCACCTATTGTTCATAAGGATTCTTTGGATACGGGTATCATTTTTGAAGGAGGGCGTTATGAAGAATCGGGTGATTATCTGAATTGTCCTATGTCTGAAATCGAATATAACAGGTTCATCCAAGGCCTATTGGAAGCAGACACTTATAGCGGCCCCGATTGGGATGCTGTGCCTTATTTTGAAGGTTGTCTGCCGATTGAAGTAATGGCATCTAGGGGACCAGAAACCCTCAGGTTTGGGCCAATGAAGCCAATTGGACTGACTGACCCTCGCACAGGAAACAGGCCCCATGCCGTGGTTCAATTAAGGCGTGAAGATAAGGCTGGTCAGATGTGGAATTTGGTTGGTTTCCAGACTCGGCTCAGAGTGAAAGAACAGGAAAAAGTTTTCAAAATGATACCAGGCCTGGAAAACTGTGAGTTTCTACGATGGGGATCAATTCATCGGAACACCTATTTAAATTTTCCTGCCGCCCTAACAGAATATGGATCATTGAAGCATCAGAGGGATGTCATTTTTGCTGGTCAGATGACAGGTGTGGAGGGTTATACTGAGTCCGCTGCGAGTGGGATTATAGCGGCCATCAATTTGGATCGACTGATGAAGGGTAAGGACCCAGTGATCCCTCCAGAAACTACAGTGTTGGGAGGAATGTATCGTTATCTGGGAACAAGTGATTCCTCTCATTTTCAGCCTATGAATTCAAATTGGGGGCTAGTGGACCCCTTACAGGTACGAATACGAAATAAGAGGCAGAAGAGAGAAATGTTAGCAAAAAGAGCTTTTGAAGATTTCATCGCTTGGATTGCTTCCGAAGACATTTCGCCGATATCCAGAGACTACGAAACGTTGGAAGTTGTGGGTGCGTCTTGAAAGAAACGACGATAGACGCCTATGTGGTTCGGTTCTTGGAATATCTTGAGTTTGAGCGGAACCTATCACCGAGAACGGTGACTTCCTACCAGAAAGATCTGAAGGATCTATCGACGTTTTTCGTCGACCACTTCGGAGCAATGGATTGGGACTTGAGCACTGTGGATAGGACTGACCTGCGTGCCTTTATGAGTTGGTGTGAAAATAGAGGCCTGGGAAGAAGGAGCATTGCACGGAAAATTTCAGCCGTCAGGAGTTTCTACAAATTTCTTGCCTCTGAAAGTTCGGATGATTTTGGGTCGGTGTTTTTAGTAAAGACACCTAAATCTATTAAGAGACTACCTCAGCATGTCAGTAACAGTGAAATCGAAGCAGTTTTCACTTTAGCGGAGAGCCGAGCTTCGAAGGGTTCATTTTCTGGAATCAGGAATTTGGCGATTTTGGAATTGCTGTATGGAAGCGGATTGCGACTGGGTGAACTACACGGTTTAGATCTAGAAAATTTGGACCTTAGGGGGCAATTGGTGAAGGTGTTAGGGAAGGGGAATAAAGAAAGGATAGTTCCCGTGACTAGTTCTGCGGTCTTCGCCGTACAGGCTTATATAGAGTTGCGAAGTGATCTACTGGATACAGCTGATAAACTTTTAACGTCTGCTTTTTTGCTTAATCCTAAAGGTGGAAGGCTTTCTCGAAGTTCGATACAAAAGGTAATCAGGAAACTACTAGTCGATACGGCGGCAAAAGATGGTCTTAGCGTACATTCTCTAAGGCACAGCTTCGCCACTCATCTTCTGGATTCAGGTGCTAATCTCATAGCACTCAAAGAACTATTGGGCCATGCTTCATTGTCTACCACACAGGTTTATACACATGTGTCAAAAGAGCGATTGCTACAAGTATACAAAAATAGCCACCCCAGGTCCTGAATCTCTTGTATTTGAATGATGCGGACCTGAGACGTTATATCCCATAATGGAGTTCACGATACATTCTGTTAGATATATCTTATAGATCACCCAGATTATAGGATTGAGTATGGAAACCTCTTTAAAGACAACTCCTTTGCATAGCAGCCATATTTCGTTAGGGGCTAAGATGGTGCCTTTTGCTGGATATGACATGCCTGTTCAGTATTCTTCTGGAATTACATCTGAGCATCATTCCGTACGTAGTGCGGCGGGTCTGTTTGATGTTTCGCACATGGGAGAATTTTTTGTCAGTGGCCCTGATTCCTGTCGGTTTTTACAGTTTCTTACAACAAATGACATTAGTGCTTTATCGGTGGGTCAGTGTCAGTATACTTTGTTATGTCAGGATGACGGAGGTATTCTGGACGATTTGCTGATTTATAAGAAAGACCACGGCTATATGTTGGTTGTGAACGCAGCGAGAAAAGAGACGGATTGGAATTGGTTGTTAAGATTTGTCAATGATTTTGAGGTCAAATTGATAGATAGATCTGAAGAGATTGGTTTGGTCGCTTTGCAAGGTCCTAAATCTCAAGAGATTGTTGAAGCCTTGACTGAAATAAATTTGGACCAGATCCGCTATTATCATTTCGTTGAGAGTGAGGTAGGGGGGATAGCTGCTACAATCAGCAGGACTGGATATACTGGAGAGGACGGTTTTGAATTTTATGTTGATTCTGGGTCCGTGGTCACACTTTGGGGGAAATTATTGGATAGTGGAGTTGCCCACGGTTTGAAACCTGCTGGCTTAGGATCGAGAGATTCTTTGAGGCTGGAAGTGGGCTTTGCACTTTATGGAAATGATCTAGATGAACTACATACTCCATTGGAGAGTGGTTTGAACTGGTTGGTGAAATGGGATACAGGTGATTTCGTGGGAAGAGAAGCTTTACTGCGTCAAAAATCTGAAGGCTTGCCGGAGAAATTGATAACGATAATCCTGGATCAAAAGGGTTTTCCAAGGCCTGGATATGCCATTATGTGTGATGGGTTAGAAGTGGGAAAAGTAACCAGTGGAACTGTCAGCCCTAGTTTGGGTGTAGGGATAGCCATGGGTTATGTTCCAGGTGAGTTGGCAAAATCTGATGCTAGCTTTGGTGTAAAAATAAGAGATCAAACAATACCAAGTACTTGTATCAAGCCGCCGTTCTACAGGAAAGGATCCGTTCGCCGGTGAATCAAAGGGGGTTCACATGCGTATAGCAGTATTGACTGTCAGTGACGGGTGTTTCAGTGGTCATCGCCAGGATAAGAGTGGTAAGATGATCATCGAGTGGATCGGCGGTTCTGGTTATGATCTAGTAGAAAGATCACTGTTACCAGATGAGCAGGATCTGATTGCAGACAGGTTGCAGAGCTGGGCTGATTCTGGAACGGTAGACGTAATCCTGACTACTGGTGGTACTGGATTTTCCCAAAGAGATGTTACACCAGAGGCCACAAAAGATGTGATAGAGAAAGACGCTCCTGGGTTAGCGGATGTCCTGAGAAGGGAGGGTAGCAAGAAAACTCCTTTTGCTGCACTGTCGAGAGGATTAGTGGGGATCAGGGGGTGTGCTTTAATAGTTAATTTTCCTGGGAGCCCTGGAGGGGTTAAAGATGGCCTCGAAGCCCTCGAAGGATTTTTACCGCACATTGTCGACCTTCTTCAGGGTCATACTGAAAAGCATCCCCAATCTATCTGATCATTTTCGTTAAACAGACCTAATGGGCCAGGTAAAATTATCGCTAGCAAGGGAATACAGGCCTATTTGCCAATTCAGCTATTTGTAGTTCATGGATTAATCCAAGGAGCATACTTGTTAAAAAAAGTCTGAGTTCTATTCAGAGTAATCGAATTTAGACCAAGGATGTGCCAAAATGTCAGTAAAATGTGTTATCTTTTGTAGAGGCTTGTAGATGTTTTGGTATAATCAAACGGATTGAATATCCAAAAATTATGGCTAAACGACTGATGTTGGCAGATTTGAGAGAGCTAAGTGATAGTAGAGTTTTAATCTCTACCCATGATTTACAACGAGCGGGGAAATTAAGGACACTTTTTGAAAATCTCAGTTATCAAGTCGAATTGGTAACTCCAGATGAGGATATTAGTTCAACGGATCATTTCGAGTTGCTAGTAGTTACAGCAGCAGCGGATAGTCCATCAGCATTAGCCTTAAAGGACCAAGCAAACGCTCTTTTTGCGTCTCCCTGTTTTGCGATAGTAGATACTTCCAGTTTTAACGAGGATTCTCTTTTCGGGTATCAGGAGGTTTTCTCGCAGAGATCTAGTCTGGACGATGTAGTAAGTCTAGCGCGCGTTCTAATCGAGCGCAGGAGATTGCAGATTAACGCGGGTATAGTGGGTGAGACGGATGCAATGAAGCAGGTTTTGGAAAGAGTGGTTCAGTTCGCCCCAGTAAGCTCTACTGTTCTGGTCACTGGGGAATCAGGAACTGGAAAGGAATTAGTGGCCAGGGGAATTCATCAGTTGTCACCTCGTCGACACAATCCCTTCATTGCAGTGAATGTAGCGGCTTTGACCGACACTTTATTAGAAAGCGAGCTTTTTGGACATCAGAAGGGTGCGTTCACAGGTGCGATTGACTCCAGAAAGGGGATTTTTGAACTGGCGGACAAGGGGACAGTCTTTCTGGATGAAATTGGAGAGATGCCCGTGGCAACACAAACAAAACTCCTTCGTGTGCTTGAGCAACAAGAATTTAATCGTGTCGGAGGTGAAGAGGTCATAGAGGTAGACGTCAGGATTGTGACTGCAACTAATCTTGATTTGAAACAATCGGTGGACTTGGGACGTTTCCGGAAAGACTTGTACTACCGTTTGAATGTTTTGCGTATTGAACTGCCCTCCCTTCGTGAGAGAAGAGAGGATATACCCTTATTGATCGAGTCATTCATTGAAGAATTTACTGGCAAGCACCAACGAAAATTTGCGGGAATTTCCTCAGAAGCTATGGATATTCTCAAGGATTATTATTGGCCTGGTAATGTGAGAGAATTGAATAATCTGATAGAGAGCATGGTAGTTTTAGCCCCCAGAAGAGAGGTGACACCCCGAGACATTCCTGAGGAGATTCGAAATGGTCGGCCATCCTCTTCTGCGATTGTGCCTTTGGATTTAGTAAATCGAGATAATTTAGCGGGATCCACTGAAAAAGGTATTAGGCCTGAGTTGGAGTTTGTTTTTCGGACCTTGGTTGAATTGAGGATGGATGTTGACGACTTGAGAACGGAATTTCGGGCTTACAAGGATCGTGGAGATGGAGTAGTAGCAATTCCAGTAGACTCGAATTTATACAGTTCAGATGGGAATAGGATAGAAGTTGGAATCAGAACATCTGAGGGAAACGAGGAGGCTGGCTGGGATCCTACTAGGGAAGAAGGCAGGGAATTAATGCCATCTGGTGTGATCTATTCATCAGGTGTGACCTTGGAGGAGTTAGAGCGAAAGGCTATAGCGGCCGCTCTGCTGGAGTTTAAAGGCAACCGTAGAAAAGCTGCACAGAGTTTGGAAATTGGGGAGCGAACATTGTACAGGAAAATAAAAGCTTATGGTTTGTAGGTAGCTGTCCCCCCTAAATATCCCCTTAGTTATTCCCACCTTACCCTTATAAATCCTCGGTATCTAAGCCATTAATTCGGTTGATTGCTATAGTAACGTGTAGTACCTTGTAGTGTGGATGTAAGGTTTAAAGTGTGTACTATTCTGTGTACTATTCTGAGGGTAATATGGCTAAACTGACGGAAAGCAAGATTGGTAAACTGAAGTGGGACAAGTCTAAACCTACGAGTAGCGGTAGACAGATTCACAATGATGAGGCCGTAGGAGGACTGCATCTAAGGGTCTTGGCACCCAAGGATAACGGAAACTCCAGTAAGGTCTTCTATGTAGCCTATGGACCGAGCCATAGCAGAAAGCTCTATCGTATAGGTGCTTGGGGTGAGTGGACGTTGAATGAGGCCAGAGAGAAGGCTAGGGCTGTTCGTAAGGCGTATTACGAAGATGGTGAAGATCCCAACCAGATAAAGAAACAGAAGATACAATCCCAAAGGAAGCGACTCACAGTAAGGGAACTGGTGGCACAATTCCTAGCAGAGAAACGTCCAGTGTGGAGTGCCTCGTATAACAAAAATAACAGACGGCATGGAAACGTGTTGATAGCTAACGTTGGTGGCTCACTAGCAGAAGACATCACCCTAGAGCAGGGCAAGAGGATGTTCCTAAAGTTTGTGAAGGATGGTAAAGGACCTACCGCAGAACTGTTTAGAGTGTTCGGCACTGGCCTCTACAACTGGGCTATGGACCATGAGAAAGTTCCTCAAATGCGAAACCCGTTCGTCCTAGAGAAGAGCAGGGGTCAGAGTAGCCAGTTCAGGATTAAGCAGAATGTTAGAGGCAGAGTGTTGGAGTACAAGAAGGAAGAAGCAACCCAACTCTTCAACATGCTCGAAGCAAAGCACATTGTGAAAGGAAGAAACTACTTGACCATAGCCAAGCTATACCTGCTTACAGGCTTCCGTAACAAAGAGCTTAGGACATTACGTTGGGAAGATGTAGATACAGCAGAGATGACAATCCATAACAACAGCCCCAAGGCTCCAAACATCCACGAGATCAAGTCTTACAAGACCTATCTGTGTCCAATGGCCTACAAACTTCTGGTACAACTGGGTAATGGCAATATC
>CAWWAX010000011.1:0-29644 GCA_963935005.1 uncultured bacterium
GGGTATCCAATCCTGCGAATGCGATCCGTCCGTGCTTTAGATGTTTGATTAGTGTCAATTCATCCACTAGATCTCCGCGAGCGATATTCACGAATACGGAATTTTTCTTGAGAGCACCTAAGGCACTGTCATCGATCATTTTTTCTGTTTCGGGCGTGTGTGGTGCGGCGAGTACTAGAGCGTCTGTTTCACTGAGCATATCGTGGAGTTGACTGTTTGGGAAAAGCTTATCAATGCCTAACGCATGAGCTGTTTTTCTTGATCCGGGACTGGCCAAAGCGATAATTCTCATATCAAAAACTCGACCGATAGAGGCTATTTTACATCCCAATTCACCCATTCCGATAAGGCCTAGAGTCTGTCCAGCTAACTCATTGCTACAGAATCGTTCCCAGTGCCGCTCCTTTTGCTCTGTCTGCATCTTAAGTAATCGCTTCACGTGACTCAGGAGGACAAGGAAAACGAATTCAGCTAGAGGTCCTGCATGAACGCCTCTAGAATTTGTTATCAGTATATCTGAGTCAGTGAGATTTTGTTCCTCGATTCTTTTCCCAATTCCTGAACTTGTGGTTTGAATCCATTTTACATTGGGTGCAAAATCCAGCCCACGGGTTCCGTCTCTAGCATTGGGAGGGAAGTTCCAAAGGATATCGGCGGATTGTAAGTATTTCTTCCAACGACGTTCTTGATCGGGACTGAGAGTGAATCCATCTATACCGTTATGGTCACAAGTATATCTGGTAGGAGGTAACAGGTCTGGATCATACAAGACCGTGACTCTCTCCTGGGAGACAGATCGTATTCTATCGATGTGTCCACCCTCTAGTGGAGTTGTGATGAGTATGGTAGCAGATCCGTCATTGTTTTTCATAGAGGTATTTGATTCCGATGGCCTGGTTTTGACAACAGTGTATTCCTAGACTAATAGAGTTGTGATTAACAGTCATCGGGGGAAAATGAATCCGTGGAAAACCCAGGGTTTATTCAATAGTACAATAAGGATTGTTTCTGGAATGAATTTGGCAGGCCTAGTACAGGAAGAAATTGTTTGTCTGATAGCGGGAGGTGTCGACAGTGCTGAGTAGAGAAAGATTGAAAATGTTACAAATAATCTTAGTTGTCAGTTCGCTGAGTTCGGTTGCTTGTAATCAAGGCCGCCCAGCGACAGCAAAAGTCGCTGTTTCGGTAAACGCTGCAGAGAATTACCAAGAGATTGTTGTTGAACTTGAAAATATGATACAGGCTGAGATACAGGCTAAGGGATTACCGGCTCTGTCAATTTCTTTAGTGGACGACCAAAGTGTTGTGTGGTCAGCTGGATTTGGCGTTGAGAATTCCCGGGAAGGGATTCCTGCCACTAGTGAGACGATTTATCGAGTGGGTTCCGTGTCCAAGCTTTTTACAGATCTTGCGATAATGAAACTTGTTGAAGATGGGGTGATCGATCTGGACGAGCCGGTTTCAACCTACGTTCCTAGTTTTAAACCGATGAACGGCTATGCTGCTGAGATCACGTTGCGCCAGCTCATGTCTCACCGGTCTGGATTAGTCAGAGAACCGCCCGTTGGTCATTATTTTGACGATACAGAACCTTCGCTGAATCAAACAGTGGAGAGCCTGAATCAGACGGAGCTTGTATATGCGCCCGAGGAAAGGATTAAGTATTCTAACGCGGCGATTGCCGTAGTAGGCTACGTATTGGAAGTTCTCCAGGGTCGTGAATTTGCTGAGGAAATAAAGGAGTCGGTATTGGCTCCTCTCGGCATGACTAGCAGTGCTTTTGCTCCAGATGTGGAAATCACTGAGCATTTGGCTGACGCGTATATGTGGGGTTTTGACAGAGCTCCATTTCCAGCTCCAACTTTTCAACTAGGGATGGCTCCAGCTGGAAGTATGTATTCCAGTGTCGAGGATCTATCACTTTTTATCAAAGCGATGCTTAATGGAGGTGTCGGCCTAGAATCAAGACTCGTTGAGACAGCAACTCTTGAAGCGATGTGGGAACCACAGTATGTGACGGAAGATGCCACTACCGGAATTGGCCTTGGTTTTGTGATTGGCAGCCTGGACGGCTTGAAGGTATTGGGACACGGTGGCGCGATTTACGGCTTTTCAACGGAGCTAGCTTTTCTGCCAGAAGCGAAGCTCGGTGTTGTAGCGGTGTCATCGCTTGACGGAACGAATGCCGTAGTTTCCAAGATCGTCAATTCTGCATTGGAGATGATGTTAGCGGTTCAAAATAAAGAGGTGCCACCTGTTCCAAGAATGAGTGAAGTGCTTAATCCTGAAGTGGCAAAATCCCTAGAAGGCGTCTATGGAAGTGGTGCAGAGGGGGTAGAGCTTGACGAGAGAAATGGGCGTTTATTCATGACCTCCTATGCAGGCGGTGCAACGGTGGAGGTTCTCGCCTTGGGGGACACTTTAGTTGTTGATGGCAGGACATCCTATGGAATGAAGTTTCTGGATATGAAAAATGGATTGAAGGTGATTAATGGTGTGGCGTTAGACAAACAGGATCTAGATGATATTCCCCCAGAGATGCCTGGACACTGGGAGGGATTGATTGGTGAATATGGATGGGACCACAACGTGCTGTATATTCTGGAACGAAGAGGTGAGCTACATGCTTTGATCGAGTGGTTTTACCTGGAACCCTTATTGGAAATCAGTCCAGATGAGTATGCTTTTCCTGAAGATAGAGGGCTTTACCCTGGAGAGAGACTGGTCTTTAATAGGGACTTGAGAGGAAGGGCGACTGCAGTGGAAGCTGCTGGGATAGAATTCTTGCGCCGTGAAGTCGGTACTATGGCTGGAGAAACCTTTAGGATAGATCCTCAGTGTCCAGTGGAAGAATTGAGAGTGGAAGCGCTGGGAGCCAGCCCTCCCGAAGAAACAGGTCAATTTCGTAGCTCTGAACTCGTAGAGATTGTTGAGTTGGAATCTGGGATCAAGCTGGATGTTCGTTATGCAACGACAAATAATTTCATGTCTTCAGTCTTTTATAATCAACCAAAAGCTTTCTTGCAGCGTCCGGCCGCAGAGGCAGTTGCCCGAGCCCATAGAGAGCTTTTCCTATATGGATTTGGATTGTTGATTCACGACGCTTATAGGCCTTGGTATGTTACCAAGATGTTTTGGGATGCCACCCCAGTTGATCAGCGGTTCTTCGTGGCCAATCCAGCGAACGGCTCAAGGCACAATAGGGGAGCTGCTGTTGATTTGACTCTTTATGAATTATCCACCGGATTGCCAGTGCAAATGGTCGGATCTTATGACGAATTTTCTCCACGGTCATATCCTGACTACCCAGGGGGAACGTCACGTCAACGTTGGCTTCGTGAAATATTAAGACGTGCGATGGAAAAACAGGGATTCACTGTTTATGAGGGAGAATGGTGGCACTTCGACCATGAAAGTTGGGGTGAGTATGGCATACAGAATGAAGTATTTTCTCGAATTAGCAACAATTGAGCATCATTAGACTTTTCTTGAATCGGAGGATCAAAATATGCTTTCCGTAAAGAATTTTGCTATGACATGTGGCCTGATGTGGGGCGGCGGTTTATTCGTAATTTCATTGACACAGTTAATATGGCCAGGGTATGGCGTTGCTTTTTTGGACATCATGGGGTCGATATATCCAGGATACCAGGGTATGGAAGGGCTATTGGGTGCTGTAGTGTTGTTTTTGTATGGCTTACTCGACGGACTCGTAGCGGGAGGCATATTCGCTTGGTTATATAACAGGTTCAATTCTTAGCTTGACCTCCTGAGCCAGTTACCCGCTATATCTCTAGTCTAGGGTTGTAGTGGGCCCCGTTAAGAATCACGGTCCTCCGAAGATTTTTCCAAAGAAATCTCCCTCATTCCAGGTTGGTCTGTTGTCCTCCATCGCCACATAGTAACCAGTAAGGAAATTGACCTGAGCGTGTGACACACCAGCTCCAAAATCAAAGCCCTGTTCTATTTCGTCGTTGGGAGTGTGGTACCGTTCTGTCCTGAAGGCTGAATTCATAGCTCCACCATCTCGTTCGTCACCGGTCTCAAAGCCACTTTTTATAAAGAGTGCTGGGATACCCTGACGGACAAAACTGTAGTGATCACTCCGAATGAATAATACTTGTTCAGGAATAGGGTCTGGACCTATTTCAATTCCCATATGGTCGGTCGCTGCGGTTATTGCTCCATTTAGACTGGAATGTTCGGCTCCGTAGGGTACAATGTCTAACAGCGGATGGTATAAAAAAGGCATGTCCAAAGACATGTTGGCTACCAAGCTGGATTTAGGAACAGTGGGATAGTTAACAAAATAGTCAGATCCTAACAAACCCCACTCTTCCGCGGTGACAAACAGGAAAAGAATTGACCGTCTAGGTGCATTGATGAGTTCAGAATATGCTCTAGCAACTTCCAAAACTATGGAGGTTCCTGAGGCGTTATCATGCGCTCCGTTATAGATTTCATCCCCGTTCTCGTCGGGTGCTCCAATACCGAAGTGGTCAATATGTGCAACGTAGACGACGTGTTCTTCTTTTAATTCAGGGTCAGTACCATCCAGTTTGGCGATCAGATTGTGACTGGAGACCATACGGTGTCTGCTGTTTGTTTTCATAGTTACGCTGGCATCAAGATCAAAAGCCTGTGCAGTATTCTCAGCTGCAGCTGAGAATACTGCTTCAATAGGAACAGAAGAGTTCTCAAAGAGGGCATTGGCTAGTGAATGATTCAGATTTGCAGAACCCAGGATTGGCGAATCTCCGTTTCTACCCCTGGGCGATCCATGTTCATCCAGCCAGGCGAAACCACCTCTCCGAGATCTTGCCACGCCGACTTCCCATCGGAAACGTGGGTCTTCAGGATAAGTAAAGCTCATTATGCCAACGGCACCTCTCTCACCCGCCTCTTGGCTTTTGACAGCTCCGGAAGAGTAGTAAGCCCTTTGGGTACTTGGTAGCATGGCAGGTGATCCTGAAAGGTACAGCACTACTTTTCCCGCTACATCGATGTCGGCATAATCGTCATATCCAAGCTCTGGTGCGCTGACTCCATACCCTACGAAGACGACTTCTCCTGTCACTACAACTTCTGTTTCACCGGCATTTGGACTTAAGGTGAAATCTTCGGCGTATGAGAAAATATTGGTTTCATTGTTCGCCATCATCGATAAGCCACTTTCAGGTTCATTGACGATACTTTCCTGAAGAGGTACTGACTGACGGAAAGTTCCGCCTGACCCCATCGGAGTGAGTCCTAGTTTCTTGAGTTCCGATTCCACATAAAGAGAAGCTCCTTCAAAACCTTCAGTGCCAGGAGCTCTGCCTTCAAGGTTGTCATCTGCGAGCACTCTGATGTGTTGTTCTATAGCTTCGGGAGTAATGGACTGCATGGCCGCAGAGACTCCAGGATTGCTGAAGATGTCAGAGTTTATCGGGGTTGTCGGACTACATGAGATTGATAGAAATGATGCAAGGAACAGTATTGTAGAAAAGTGTCCTAATTTACCATCAGTGGGTTCCAAGGATTTATCTTTGGAAGCAGTACTGGATTCTGAATGCTTAGGGTCGCTCATTTATCTTACACCGTGTTTGAAATCAAAGAAGGAAAATGAAATCCAAGTTCTCATTACCTATCGAATGAAATATGCCCCTGAATATTCCTCTGGCGCCAGCCAATAGTCTTAATTCACTTCTTCGGGTGGGCAACCCTTACTGTTTAGGATATTTTATCTTGCGTTATTGCTGGCGTAGCTCAGTTGGTAGAGCAGCTGCCTTGTAAGCAGCAGGTCAACGGTTCGAGTCCGTTCGCCAGCTCTTTAGAAATTTATATAGGTGTTCCTCGGTAGCAGCCAATTGTGTAGGGGTACTCGATAGTCGCGTGATAGTGATAACCTAAAGAGGTCTCCGAGTGACCATGGCATTCGTCAAGGTCTTCATTGCTCAGTTCTTTACCCCCTACTCCGTTGTAGCCATAAAGGCCAAAACCGTCCCTTATATAGCCGATCAATCCAGAATGTCCGTTAGACATAGATGTCGTTTCATCAAGTCTTTCTGGAACGAAGTGATAATGGTAGTCGGACATGGCGGGATGTCCACCAAAAATGTCAATAATTTCGTGAGCCATAGCATCATTTCCACGCCCGTCCACCGCATCATAGAGGACAACACCATTAAGGGTCATTCCGATTGGGCCGAGATTAACACAGGATGCATTGGCCGCTTCAGCGGGGTCTAACCGAAGAGTGAAACTAAAATTATTTGCAGATGGAATCCCTGGATTTCTATCGATGGAAGTCAGAGCAGGATAATCAGTCATAGGCCAATCACCAATCTTACCGTCCACTGGTAGGTTGTTTCCAGAAACAGTTCGGTTCGAATCAGATTCTGTAACCGCCGAAGTTCCGGTCCCCGGAGAAAATGAGCCAGCAGGAAGAAATGGTTTGGCTAGCAAGTTCCAGGTGCCGTTCTTATCGTCAATCCAAGTTAGTCTACTCGGGTCGCTCCCTGGTGCATTTGGGTTCCCTCCTGAACAAGCAAAGAGTTTTCCGCGTTCAGGAGCCAGTGTGGTCAACTCTGAGTCCCCCAGGCGAAGTTTGGTACAGTCCGGCCCTTCTGCATCTTTGCAAAGGTTTGGAGTAATAAAGTACTCAGATATATCTTCCCATGTTTGAGTACTGGTGCTTGCCACTAGTTCTGAAGACTGGTCACATGCCAGAACAGATAGCATGGATAGGATAAAAATAGCGCAAGGACGAGATCGGTTATCTAGAATATTGGTGTTTTTCAACTCATCCCTCCTGGAACGAATTTTTTTTAAATATCCACACTGTTCTACAGCGCAAGTTTTATGCCAGCAAGAATGCTTAAACCCACAGTGCCCCTGCGTGACCAGATTTTAATCCAGGGGTTGTTTTTATTAGAAAAATTCCCATGAATCTATCGGCTTCTATGCTAACCTCAAATTGATCCATGTCGTGGCAATCGACTCCATCATGGATTTCAGTGGCTCCAGAGTGTCACCATCGTCATGTGTGAATACCTTATTACCTGATGTGAGATCAGGGTTTCGTCGATCAGTTGAGAGGATCCTCATTACTGTGTATACTCTCCTTGCATTTATAGGCAGAAATAGAGGGAGAACCTCGTAAGCAGCAGGTCAATGGTTCGGGTCAGTTGAACAGTCTTGTTTGTTTCAGTTCTCCTCTTAGTAGATAGACCTTTGAGTTTTCTGGATATACTGATCATTCTCTGGCAGACGGTACAGGGCTTATGAATAGAACTGCAGATGTTGTTATTATTGGTGGCGGTATCATGGGTATGAGTATTGCTTACCACCTGGCCGCTAGAGGTTGTAGCGATATCGTACTACTCGAAAAAGACGAACAGTTTGGTACTGGTGCGACTGGTACCAATGCAGGTGGTATCCGCCATCAGTTTTCGACGAGGGTCAATATCGAATTATCTCGGAGGAGTATTGAGATGATCGAACAATTTCCAGAGGAAATGGACCAAGAAGTCGACGTCAATCTTTGTGGCTATCTCTTTCTTCTGGATAACGATCGAGACCGTGCATCATTTGAGGAGAACATCGCACTTCAACACAGTTGCGGAATAGCTACAGAATTACTGAATCCAAGCGAGATCGCGCGGATAGCCCCTCAAATACAGATTGACGATATTATATGTGGGGCCTTTTGCGGAAAAGATGGAATTACGGATCCGCATAGTGTTCTTCAGGGATATACCACACAGGCTCGTCGCCTGGGTGCTCAATTAGAAACAAGCAGATCAGTATCGGACATTCGGGTAGAAGCTGGACGTATCCAATCTGTTGGGCTTGAGGATGGCACATGGATAGACACACCAACCGTCATAATAGCAGCAGGCCCCTGGTCTGGTGTTGTAGGTAAATTTGCAGGAGTTGATCTCCCGATAGAACCTATTAGAAGACAAATTATGGTAACCCGACCGATTGAAGGGTTCGGACCCGAGTTTCCCTTTATAATAGACTTTTCTAAATCACTTTATTTTCACTATGAGAGTGGTGGCATCCTTACAGGAATGTCCAACCCCGACCAGCTAGTTGGATTTGACACTAGTGTCGATGAAGAATGGCGGATGATTCATTTTACGCATGCTGTAGATCGAATGCCTGTCTTAGAGTTTTCAGAAGTCTTGACCGAATGGGGTGGATTATATGAAGTAACGCCAGATGCTCAGCCTATCCTAGGTAAGCTCCCCCAGGTGGAAGGCTTATACTCCTGCACTGGGTTTAGTGGACATGGTTTCATGCATGGGCCAGTCTGTGGATTGTTGTTAGCAGAGGAAGTGTTAGATGGCTCTGCGGAAACAGTCGATATTGACTCGCTTCGTTGGGAAAGATTCGACAGTGGCTTGGTGGCTGGTGAGTATAACGTGGTATAAAGAGTCCCAGGATTCATCCCTTAATAATCATTTGAGGTAGCTACAATGGACAAGACATCTTCTAACAATCCCTTACTCCAAGAATACGATCGTATTCCATTCGACCTCATTAAATCTAAGCACGTCATTGCTGCAGTAAAAGAAATTTTAAGCCAAGCCGAAAAAGATATTGCTGGGCTCATATCGATAGACCAGCAACCCAGCTTTCAAAATACGTTGGGACTGTTGGACGATATTTTAGAACGGGTAAAAACTAGAGTGGCACCAATCACTCATCTCGTGTCAGTGGCCGAAACTCAGGATCTTCGTGAAGCTTTTAACGAAGCCTTGCCTTCCATTACAAAATTCTGGTCTGGCATCACACTAAATCAGTTACTCTGGGAGAGGTTGATTGATTTTTCGGAAACTGAGGAATCAGGAAAGTTGAGGGGTATAAAGAAACGTCACTTGAACAACACTTTGAAGGAATTCAAGAGATCTGGAGCTGACTTATCACAGAAAGATAAAGATGGACTAGCAGCTGTACGACTTGAAATATCACAATTGGAACAGAAATTCGCGGAAAATGTTCTTGATGCTACTAGTGCGTATTCGCTTTGCCTAGAAAATCGTTCTCGATTGGATGGTCTGCCCAAGGAACACCTGTCACTAGCTCGCCAGAAAGCGGAAGGAATAGATAAGAAAGGTTGGCTCTTGACCTTGGACTACCCTTCTTTTGAACCAGTGATGAAGTACGCTAAAGATAGGAGTCTTAGACGTGAGCTGTACGTTGCCTATGTTACCCGTTGTCGAGATGGAGAATTTTCTAACATATCTATCATTGCAGATCTGTTAAGTCTTAGAAGAAGGTTGGCGAAAATCTTAGGGTATAAGGATTTCGCAGATTATATTCTTGAAGACAGGATGGCCAAGACAGGGGGAGTGGCTTTTGGCTTTATTGATGGCTTGACTCAGGAAACCGAGCCATACTGGAAGAGGGATGTTGCCCAGTTGCAGGAGCATGCTTTAGGGATGGGGTTGGAGGACCTACAACCATGGGACGTCGATTTTGTGAAAGAAGACCTCAAGTCGACTTTGTTCGGTATCGATGACGAAGTCACCCGTCCTTATTTTCCGATCCAACGAGTGTTGGAAGGCCTTTTCAAACTGGTTGAGGAGGTTTTCGGGCTAATGGTCGTCGAAAAAGAGATCGAGGAAACCTGGCATCCAGATGTGAGTTATTACGAGATTTTTTCGAAAGATAGAGATAAGAAACTGGGTTGTTTTTACACGGACTGGCATCCTCGCGAAGGGAAAAGGCAAGGGGCTTGGATGAATGATTTGAGGACAGGAGGGCCGTCAGAAGATGGTTTTACACCTCATTCTGGAATCATAGCAGGGAACTTGACTCCTGTAAAAGGAGAGACTCCAGCCCTTTTAACCCACAGAGAAGTACAGACTGTATTCCATGAGTTTGGTCACTTGTTGCATCATCTCACCTCTTCGGTTCCGATTGCACCAATGGCTGGGATTAACGTTGCGTGGGACTTCGTCGAAGTTCCATCACAATTGATGGAAAATTGGACTTGGGAGGATGAAGTCTTACCAATTATTTCTGGTCATTTTGAAACTGGTGAAACTCTTCCCGTCGAAATCTCTTCACGGCTTAGGGCTGGACGCCAATTCATGGGTGGACTCAGCCAAATGCGACAGTTGGCTTTAGGCTCTCTAGATCTTCGTCTTCATAGAGATGATCCGCCCGAAGACTCTTCAGATTTAATGGAATACATTCAGAAGATTTTGCTTCCATTCTCTATCCAATCGAATTTTAGTGAATGGCATTCGACTACTATATTTTCCCATCTTTTTGCTGGGGGTTATGCCTCTGGGTACTATTCCTACTTGTGGTCAGAGGTATTGGAGGCTGATGTATTTAGTAGGTTCAGGAAAGAAGGCATCATGAATCCTGCAGTGGGAAAGGCATATATGGAATCCATTCTTACCCAAGGAGATAGTGATGAACCCGGAGCTTTGTTCAAGAGATTTATGGGCAGAGATGTTGACAGAAAGGCTTTCCTGATTAGGAATCTAGGGTCGTTAGACCATTTTGATTGACAGCTTGTTTTAGTTGTTCAATAGGACTTGATAGGTGCTTATGGTACAGTTATTTTATCAAGCTGGACAGGAAAATCGTGATTAGTGGGCATTGAACATAGGACATAGAACGTCACGCCTGGGAGGGATGATTGCAGGACACAGGCCCCTGATCGTTAGCCGGTGGGGTACCGAAGCGGTCAAACGGGGCAGACTGTAAATCTGCTGGCTCAGCCTTCGTAGGTTCGAATCCTACCCCCACCATAGCAAATCCAAAGGAATTAGATGAAATTAGAGTACTTTGCGGGAGTAGCTCAGTTGGCTAGAGCATCAGCCTTCCAAGCTGAGGGTCGCGGGTTCGAGTCCCGTCTCCCGCTTATGAGGTGGCGCTCCGATAGCTCAGAGGTAGAGCGCCTCCTTGGTAAGGAGGAGGTCCCGGGTTCAAATCCCGGTCGGAGCTTGTTTTAGAAGTTTTAACGGTACAGTGACCATATATTTTAAGGTCTAACACTGCGAGGATAATGATGGGGAAACAGAAATTCGAACGCACGAAACCACATGTAAATATCGGTACAATTGGGCATGTTGATCACGGTAAGACTACGCTGACTGCGGCTATCACTGTCACCCAAGCAAAGAAGCACGGTGGTGATGCGGTGGCATTCGATCAGATTGACAAAGCTCCAGAGGAGCGAGAAAGAGGTATCACTATCGCTACCGCGCATGTGGAGTATGAAACTGAAGCTCGGCACTACGCTCATGTGGATTGCCCGGGACACGCTGACTACGTGAAGAATATGATCACGGGAGCAGCTCAGATGGATGGTGCTATTTTGGTGGTCAGTGCTGCAGATGGGCCAATGCCTCAGACGCGAGAACATATCCTCCTGGCTAGGCAGGTTAACGTCCCTCACGTCGTTGTCTTCATGAACAAGGTCGATCAGGTAGACGATGAAGAATTGCTCGAACTGGTTGAGCTAGAAGTGAGAGAGCTTCTGAGTGAGTACGATTTTCCTGGGGATGACACACCTATAATCCACGGTAGTGCTCTCAAGGCACTCGAGGCTGGTGGTGAGGGCGCGGACGCTGATTGCATCCAGGAATTAATGGATGCTGTAGACAGCTTCATTCCTGAGCCCAAAAGAGATATCGATAAGCCTTTCTTGATGCCAGTAGAGGATGTTTTCTCAATCACCGGTCGTGGAACGGTGGCCACTGGTAGAATTGAGAGCGGCATTGTCAAGCAGGGTGAGGAAGTGGATCTGGTCGGGATGGGTGCTGATAGAAAAACTACAGTTACTGGGGTAGAGATGTTCAGAAAACTCCTAGACGAAGGGCGCGCAGGCGATAATGCTGGCCTTCTCTTGAGAGGGGTGGCCAAGGAAGATATCCAGAGAGGGCAGGTTTTGGCTAAAAAGGGCTCGATTACTCCCCATACCAAATTCAAAGGTGAGGTCTATGTTCTCACTAAAGATGAAGGTGGTCGACACACACCATTCTTTGATGGCTATAGGCCTCAGTTCTATTTTAGGACTACTGATGTCACAGGAGCAGCAAATCTTCCTGACGGTGTTGAAATGGTCATGCCGGGTGATAATGTGCAGATGGAAGTGGAACTAATCACGCCGATAGCTATGGACAGTCAATTGAGGTTTGCTATCCGCGAAGGTGGCCGTACGGTCGGCTCTGGCGTTGTCACGGAAATAATTGAGTAAGTACCCTGTTTATACACTGAAGTATTAGGGTCTCAAAGGAGAACTTGAAGCTCTAAGAACCTAGTGCGTTGAGTTGTAAGGCTTGGCGCACTAGGTTCTTAAGCTTTGAACACTGTTAACATTTAACTTTGCGTTGTGCTGAGTAAATTTACTCGATAACGAGAGGATTACATGCCGCGAGACAAAATCATGCTCGGGTGTCAAGAGTGTGCGGAAAGGAATTATAGTAAGACGAAGAACAAGCGTCTGCATCCTGAGCGGGTGGAGTATAAGAAGTATTGCCCACGTTGCAGGACGCACACACCCCATAAAGAAACCAAGTAAAGAGTTTGACAATGGAAAAAGTTGGCAAATTGACAGCTATTAAAAATTTTGTAGAGGAATGCTGGGACGAGTTGTCCAAGGTGACCTGGCCAGATTATGAACAATTGAAGAGTGCAACTTTGGTTGTGATTCTGTTTGTTATTTTGATTTCGGGGATTATTTGGTTAATGGATGTGTTATCGCGTTTGGCTATAGAAACGATAATGGGACTTTTCGGAGCGAGCTGAAAATGACGGAAACGATGGCTGCATCTGGATCTAAATGGTACGCTGTCCAGACATACTCTGGGCACGAGAATAAGGTGCAGAAGCTGTTAGAAATTCATATCCATGAAAGCGGAGAGTCTGGGTCAGGGTCAAGCAACAGTGAAATTGAAGAGGTACTTGTACCTACTCGCGAAGCTGTTGAAATCCGTAACGGTAAAAGGGTAACTGTTACAAGACGCTTATACCCAGGTTATGTATTGGTGAACATGTGTTTAAATGAACGAACCATACATACAGTTAACAACATCAATGGCGTGTTAAAATTTGTAGGTGCAGGGAGATTTCCTCAGCCGCTTCAAGATCATGAGATTAACAAGATTCTTGGAGTTGGGGCGGAACAACGAAGCAGTGAACTCCAAGAGGAGATTCCTTTCCATATAGATCAAGTGATAGAAGTCACGCAGGGTCCATTCAGTGATTTTTCTGGCACTGTTAAAGAAATTTACCCAGAAAAGGGTAAAGTGAAGGTCGAAGTTTCATTATTTGGACGTCCCACGTCTGTGGAATTGGATTATACGCAGCTTAAAGGTTTCTGATGAAGTGTTTTAGGACAATTGAACCAACAGGGTTTAGAAAATGGCAAAAAGAGTAGCTGGTCTGATAAAGCTCCACATAGTCGGAGGCCAAGCTAGTCCAGCACCTCCTGTGGGCCCCGCTTTAGGACAACAGCAGGTCAATATAATGGAGTTTTGTAAGCAGTTTAATGCTAAAACTCAGCAACAAAATGGGACTATTATACCAGTTGAAATAACCGTTTATGCTGATCGGTCCTTTTCTTTCATTACAAAAACTCCGCCAGCGTCTTTTTTGATAAAAAAGGCGGTTGGGATTCCGAAAGCATCAGGAGAACCCAACCGCGATAAAGTGGGAACGATTACTAGAAAGCAATTAGAAGAGATTGCTGAGATAAAGATGGAAGATTTAAACGCTAATGATTTGGAAGCCGCAGTTAGAATGCTGTCTGGCAGTGCCAGATCTATGGGGATTGAGGTAAAGTAGGAGTTTGTGGAATAGATCCTCTTTAATTTTAGAGAGATAGATTCTTATTTTTGTTATAGTTATGTTACATTTGAAAGCAGGATAGAAATCCGTCAAACCACTCCATGTGAACCGCCAGGGAGTGGAAGGGTGAACTAGTCGGTTCGAAGCTATGTCGAAACACGGAAAAAGATTTCGTTACGCAAAGAAAAAGATCCCTTCAGGGGCTCAATTCAAGCCTGATGAAGCTGTCCAAATGGTTAAGGATCTGGCGTCGGCCAAGTTCGATGAGAGCGTGGATGTGTCAACCTGTTTGGGGGTCGATCCCAAAAGAGCTGAACAAGTCGTCAGAGGGACTGTCGTCCTGCCTCATGGAACAGGAAAATCGGTAAGGGTTTTAGTAATTGCTCAGGGGGAAAAGGAAACTGAGGCTCAGGAAGCCGGAGCTGATTTCGTGGGAGTGGAATATATCGATAAAATCCAGGAAGGATGGTTGGACTTCGATGTCTGTGTAGCAACTCCTGATCTTATGAATAAAGTGGGTCCCCTCGGAAAGGTGTTAGGCCCTAGGGGGCTTATGCCAACTCCAAAAGGTGGAACGGTTACATTCGATATTTCGAGAGCAGTGGGTGAGATAAAGGCAGGGAAAATCGAATATCGAGTTGATAAGACCGGCAACATCCATGCGCCTATTGGAAAAGTCTCCTTTGCTCCTGAACAGCTCAGTGAAAATTTGGTGGCCGTGCTGGACTCGATTCTTAGAGCTAAGCCGGCGACTGCTAAAGGGAAGTATATGAAGAGCGTCACAGTATCCAGCACAATGGGGCCGGGTGTGGCCGTTGACACGAACATTTTTAGTGGGGCCTAGCAATGAATCGTGCCGAAAAGAAAGTTTTTGTGGAAGAATTCGGGCAAAAGGTCCTTGAAGCTTCAGCCGTCTATTTTACCGATTTTTCAGGGTTGGATGTTAAGGATATCACTGATCTTAGAAAACAGATACGTAACTCGGGTGCGGAATACGTGGTGGTTAAGAATAGACTATTGAGATTAGCCGTAAAAGATTTGGGTTTACCTGATATCAGCGAAGTTTTTTCTGGCCCTACGGCAGTGATCCTGAGCTCCGAAAATGCAGTAGGACCTGCAAAAACTGTGTCAGAGTTTAGTGAGGAACATGAGGACAGGCCAGTTTTCAAACTTGGCATTTTAGGTGAGAATGTGCTGTCCGTTGAAGAGATTGGGCGTTTAGCGAAACTACCTACTAGGGATGAATTGTTAGCACAAGCGGTCGGAGCGATGGAATCACCGTTGATTGCTTTAGCAGGAGCATTTGAAGCGAAAATCCAGGAGATGTTGGGTCTTCTGGATGCTTTGAGTACTAAGCAGGAGGATGAGGTTTAGTGAATGATCTCGTCATATATGATCACCAGGAATTTATAGTTCCCTAATACTGGCTCTAAAAGTCAGTTGAACCAGGAGGAAGCCAACAGAATGGCTACGGACCAAGAGAAACTTCTCGACACTATCGGTAATATGACAGTCCTTGAATTGTCAGAGTTTGTTGACGCATTCAAGGAGAAATTCAACGTAACGGCAGTTGCAGCCCCAGTCGCTATGGCTGGTGTTCCCGGCCAGGAATCAGCTGAAGTAGCTGAAGAGAAAGACGAGTTTGACGTTATCCTGGAAGGAGTTGGTGACAAAAAGATTCAAGTCATCAAGGCTGTCCGAGAGGTCACAACGCTCGGCTTGAAAGAGGCTAAGGAGCTGGTAGATGCAGCTCCTAGTACAATCAGGGAAGCTGTCGGAAAAGACGAAGCTGAACAAATCAAAACAAAATTGGAAGAACAGGGCGCTACAGTAGCCCTGAAATAGACCATATCTATTAAGCAGCCTCTCGGATTATCCGAGAGATGTAAGATGCGTATTGGGACGTTAGTGGTCTCCCTAACCAGGGCTATGTATTACTATAAAGCCCCCTGGTTAGGTGTATCTATCACTTTTCCCAAACTGTGTTTCTATAGTCAACCTTTTTATGCAGCCTCGCCTTATAGGTGGGTGCTAGCAGGGGGAAAAACCCTTGGATACTAGGAATGATGCTCGTCCCGTAGTCAGTTTCAGCAAACTGCAGTCTATAATGCCGATGCCAAACCTTTTAGACGTTCAGGTTGAGTCTTTTAACAAATTGGTAAAATCTGAAAAGGAACCAGGGCAAAGGTGGGATTTCGGATTTGATCGTATATTCGGAGAAGTGTTCCCGATAAATGATGCGAGTGGGAAGTTAACCCTGCAATATATTTCAGCTGCTTTGGGTGCTCCGAAGTATTCTGTGGAAGAATGTGTTGAGCGAGATATGACTTATGCTTCTCCACTCAAGGCTAAGTTGCGACTCGTTGTGTGGGAGGACGAAGTAGAATCCGGTACCGAGAAACAGGTTCGGGACATTATAGAGAAGGAAGTTTATCTGGGAGACCTTCCTATACTGACTGATTTGGGAACTTTTGTTATAAATGGAGCTGAGCGGGTTGTTGTGAGTCAGTTGCATAGATCTCCAGGGGTAGTGTTTGAAGAAAGTGTGCATCCGAATGGAACGAAACTGTATAGCTCGAGGATAATTCCATTTAGAGGTTCTTGGGTAGAGTTCAAAATCGATATAAATGACATTTGTTATGTACACATTGACAAGAAGAAGAAGTTTCCTGCCACTGCTCTTCTGAGGGCTTTTGGCCTTGAGAAAGAGGTAAATCTTAAGGAATCGGTCGGTTTCGATCTGGCGGAAGAAATAGTCGACAAGAAGACAGGTGAAGTTGTGGTCGAACTTGATCGCAGCAAAAGGAAGGAAATTGACGAGAAACTGGCTGGTCAAATCAAAAATGCTGGGCACACAAAGGTCAAAGTATTCTCGTTAGGTGAAGATGCGGATATCTACGAATTGTTTTTCAAAAAAAGGTCTATAGATCCTCGGAGTGTAGATAACCGAGGGATAAAGAAGGCGATTGGTTCCGTTCTTGCGGAAGAGATAGTAGATCGTAAGACAGGAGAAGTTTTGATAGAAGCTTCCACTGAAATTGATGAAGAGATAGCCGACCTAATCGTGCGATCAGGGCTTAAGAAGATCCAGATCTATAGTAGTGAAAAGAGTGATGGTCGTGTTGACAGTGCAGTGGTCAAAAACACTCTGAAAAAAGATCCGACCAATTTCGAAGGGGAAGCCCTGGAAGCCATCTACTCGTTGTTAAGGCCTGGAGATTCACCCAACGTGGAGACTGCTCGCCTTGCGCTGGAGAGTGTGTTCTTTGATCCCAGAAGGTATGACCTAGGTCGTGTTGGACGTTATAAAATCAACAAACGTTTGGGTGTAGATGCTCCTGCTCATCAGACCGTTCTTAACAAGGAGGATTTTGTAGAAATTCTCCGGTGTTTGATCGAACTGAGTCAAGGCAGAGGGGTGACCGATGATATTGATCATCTGGGTAATAGAAGAGTACGAACAGTAGGCGAATTGATTGCAAATCAATTTTCTGTTGGACTTGCCAGGATGGCTCGATTGGTTCGAGAACGGATGGCGATCAACACTGATACAGAGAAAATAAAAATAGATGATCTTGTAAACGCTCGGACTGTTTCTGCTGTCATCCAAGCTTTTTTTGGCTCCTCCCAATTGAGTCAGTTTATGGATCAGACCAACCCGTTGGCTGAGATGACTCATAAGAGAAGATTGTCTGCATTGGGACCTGGTGGTTTAACTCGAGAACGTGCTGGCTTTGAGGTGCGTGATGTGCACTATTCACACTACGGAAGAATGTGTCCGATCGAGACACCCGAAGGTCCTAATATTGGGCTCATATCCTCTTTGACTACATATGGTCGGGTTAATGACCTTGGTTTCATAGAGACACCTTATAGAAAGGTGGTCAAAGGGAAAGTCACAGATGAAATAGAATGGCTTTCAGCAAACGAAGAAGAAGAAGTGCGGATAGCTCAGGCCAGTGCTGCTTTGGATGACAAGGGAAATTTTGTTGATGGGTTCGTATTATGTCGGGAAAAGGGAGATTTTCCTCTGCTAGCCCCATTAAATATTCAATATATGGACGTGGCTCCTGATCAACTTGTGTCCGTTGCGGCCGCACTTATCCCGTTCCTGGAACATGATGATGCCAATAGAGCATTGATGGGCTCTAATATGCAGAGACAAGCAGTCCCACTCCTTTACCCAGATGCTCCATTGGTAGGAACTGGACTGGAATTCAAGATTGCGAAAGATTCAGGAGCAGTGGTTCTTGCGAATCGTGGTGGCAAGGTTGTGGACGTAACGGCTGATGAAATTGTGATTGATACCGGAGCTGTCAATTCTAAGGATGGAGAACAGCCATTGGCTAAACTGACACAGTACGATCACTATCGCCTCAAAAAATTTGCGAGGACTAACCAGGACACTGCCATAAACCAGCGTCCCTTGGTAAAAGACGGTCAACGTATAAGTGGTGGCCAAATTATTGCTGATGGTCCGAGTACCGATAATGGTGAACTTGCTTTGGGTCGGAATGTGATGGTCGCATTCATGCCGTGGTACGGGTACAACTATGAAGATGCGATTGTAATCAGTGAGAAATTAGTTAAAGACGATGTGTTCACTTCGATTCACATTCAAGAACTGGAACTGCATGTCAGGGATACCAAGAGAGGGATGGAAGAAATCACTCG
The DNA here is from genome assembly GCA_963935005.1 of uncultured bacterium. Classification (GTDB taxonomy): domain Bacteria; phylum Gemmatimonadota; class Gemmatimonadetes; order Longimicrobiales; family Gaopeijiaceae. The sequence goes on from CAWWAX010000011.1 coordinate 18,475, forward strand.
GGAAATCCCTAATGTTTCGGAAGAAAATCTGGTAGACTTGGACGAACGTGGCATCGTTCGAGTGGGGGCACGGCTTTCGAGTGGAGATATTCTCGTTGGTAAGATTACTCCTAAAGGTGAAACAGAACTTTCTCCAGAAGAGAAACTGTTAACAGCTATTTTCGGTGAAATGGCAAAGGACGTTAAGGACTCATCTTTGCGTGTTCCACCAGGAATAAGTGGTACTGTAATTGATGTTAAGATTTTTTCTCGTCGTATAGATGATCCTTTATTAGAGAGGGAACACGGTCTTCGGATTGGAGACCTTCGTGGTTCAGAGAGAGAGGAGATCCGGCGGGTGAGTGCGGCTAGAGATGAAGAGCTCAAGGAGATTCTTCAAATGCAGACGGTGACCCTTGCTTTGAAAAGAAACACCGTCGAACCCATGATAGAAGAAGGTACGAAACTAACCAAATCTGCTTTGGCGGATCTGGATTTTTCCAAGATGGACTTGGGTACGTTGAAAGTGGTGAACAAGGATAAAAATCTACGGATCCGGAATTTGGTTGAGGGTGCGAGTAACCGAATTGAGACGGTTCGCGAAAAAACAGAAGAGCTGATTGATAGGGTCTTCCAACCAGACGAACTGCCACCTGGAGTGGTGCAGCTGGTCAAGGTGTATGTTGCGGAGAAGCGGAAAATAGCTGTCGGGGATAAAATGGCAGGGCGCCATGGAAACAAAGGTATAATCGCACGAATTGCTCCTGAAGAGGACATGCCCTTCCTCCCAGATGGTACACCAGTTGATATAGTGCTTAATCCTTTGGGTGTGCCGTCAAGGATGAACGTGGGTCAGGTTCTTGAAACTCACTTAGGTCTCGTCGGTAAGATAATGGGATTCGAAGCGAAAACCCCAGTTTTCCATGGGGCTTCTGAAAGTGAAGTGGGGCTACTTCTCAAGTTCGCGGCTTTGCGATGGGCTCATGAAGGATTGGACATCAAGAGTCAAATTCCAGCGATAGATTCAGCCAGGACTATTGGGCTCATGGAACTTTCTAAAGAAATAGAAAGAGATGTTGCTGTTGTTGCAGAAGATAGTGGTGTTGCAGATTCTGCTAAACGAGGGATAGGCGGAACTATAGACTCCTATTTAGGGCAGAAGATGTCCAAGGATCAGGTTGCATTTTTCGATTCATTGAGGAGTTACCTTGTCGAGGCTGGAGAGGAACTGGCTGGTCGGAAGGATAAGCAGTTGAGTGAGGCATTCCCTGCAGTTAAGCTTTTGGCTTCTAGCAAGAAGCTGGTGAGTGGTTTTGACGCAGCGGCCTTTGAAATTATGGACGAAGCAAACATTTTACCAAATGGAAAAGTTATGCTTCGTGACGGTAGGACTGGGAGAGAATTTGATTTCCCTGTAACGGTGGGGATAATCTATATGTTAAAGTTGAGCCACCTGGTCGACGATAAAATTCACGCTCGCAGTATTGGCCCCTATTCTCTAGTTACTCAGCAGCCTTTGGCAGGCAAGGCTCAATTTGGGGGTCAGCGTTTCGGAGAAATGGAGGTGTGGGCTCTGGAAGCTTACGGTGCAGCCCACACTTTACAAGAGATACTCACTGTTAAATCTGATGATGTAACTGGTCGTTCAAAAGTCTACGAGGCAATCGTAAAAGGGGATAACCTTCCCCAACCAGGGATACCGGAGTCCTTCAACGTGCTCGTTAAAGAGTTACAGGCACTGGGGTTGGATGTCACGTTAGGTCGCGAGGAATAGAGAATAATTATGATTGATTTTCCAAAATCCAGAGATAAAGATCACAAAACTGCTGATTTTGATTTCATACAAATCAAGATTGCTTCACCACAAGAAATTTATGCTTGGTCTTTCGGCGAAGTGATCAAGCCAGAAACGATCAATTATCGTTCATTTAAGCCTGAAAGAGACGGCTTGTTTTGCGAACGGATTTTCGGTCCAGTCAAAGACTGGGAGTGTCACTGTGGTAAGTTCAAGCGGATTCGATTCAGGGGTCATGTTTGCGATCGTTGTGGCGTAGAAGTCACTCTTTCAAAGGTTCGACGCGAAAGAATGGGACATATCGAACTTGCTGTTCCGATTTGTCATATCTGGTTCTTTAAGACTCTTCCTAGCCAACTGGGATACTTGGTGGGAATGTCCTTGAGAGATCTTGAGAAGGTCATCTACTACGCATCATATGTGGTGGTCAATCCTGGGAAGCAAGATGTGGAATTCCTGGATCTTCTCGACGAGGACGAATATTACGATTTACGTGTAAAATCGCGTGAAGAAGGCGATGAGACTTTCACGGCTGAGATTGGAGCGGAAGCAATTCGATCGCTCTTGAAAATGCTCGATACCCCCGAGCGAAAAATAGGTGATAGAAATTCTGACGGCGATGGCTTGCGCAGGCTGGCAATTTGGCTTCGTCTGGAAATTGCGACTGAAACATCACAGCATAGGAAAAAGAAGAAACTTAAGCGTTTGAAAGTTGTGGATGCTCTTTACAAATCTGGTGACGCTTCTGGAACAAAGAATCTTCCTGAGTGGATGGTCATGGATGTGATTCCCGTGATTCCACCCGACCTGCGTCCGTTAGTTCCTCTAGACGGGGGTAGGTTTGCGACTTCCGATCTGAATGATCTATACAGGCGAGTGATCAACAGGAATAATCGTTTAAAAAAACTAATATCTATGCGTGCACCCGAAGTCATTCTTCGGAATGAAAAACGTATGTTACAAGAAGCAGTGGATGCACTTTTCGACAATGGTCGTCGTTCCAAGGCAATAAGGGGGAGGGGTAAGCGTCCTCTTAAATCTTTATCTGATATGCTGAAGGGTAAACAAGGACGATTCCGGCAGAATCTATTAGGTAAGCGAGTAGATTACTCTGGAAGATCAGTGATTGTGGTTGGTCCTGAACTCAGGTTGCACCAATGCGGACTTCCAAAACAAATGGCGGTGGAGTTGTTCAAGCCGTTTATCATCCACGAATTAGAGAAACGTGGTGAAGCGGAGACAGTGAAAAGAGCAAAGCGAATAGTTGAACAGGACTCCCCTAAGGTATATGAGGTCCTTGAAGATATAATCAAGGATCACCCGGTGCTACTGAACCGAGCTCCGACTCTTCACAGACTTGGTATTCAAGCTTTTGAACCAGTTCTGGTGGAAGGTAAAGCCATTCGGGTTCATCCTTTGGTTTGTTCGGCTTTCAATGCTGATTTCGATGGTGATCAAATGGCAGTCCACGTTCCACTATCTTTTGAAGCACAATTAGAAGCTCGGGTGCTGATGTTGTCCAGTAATAACATTTTATTACCATCTAATGGTCGTCCCGTCACGGCCCCTTCTCAGGACATGGTAATAGGTGCTTATTATCTAACTAAACCTACGCTTGATATTTCCGACATCGAAGTGGTAGCTAACAATCAAAAAGCTAATCCAACTGTCAGATCTGAAGCAGAGGGCCAACTAGGAGAGATTTTTAAAGATGCTCCGAGGATGTCCTCGTTTGCGGAAGTGGAGATGGGTCTAGATTCTGGGCGTTTCAAGTTTTCGAGTATATGTAATTGGTGGGTTTCAGGGAGTTCAAAAGAGGACGAAGCTAACGCCAGTCTAGGCGAATGGCATCGCACTACTGTTGGGCGAGTGTTGTTTAATTCCATCATTCCTCAGGAGTTGGGCTTTCTCAATCACACGTTTGGAAAGAAAGAATTGGGAGATCTGATTTTTGATTGCTTTACCGATGTCGGTCTCACTGCCACAACAGAATTTTTGGATCAGATGAAAGATTTCGGATTCAGGTATGCAACGATGGGTGGTGTGAGTGTGGGAATAGCAGATCTAGAGGTTCCAAATGAGAAGTCTGAAATCCTAGAAGAAGCCAGCGAAGAAGTTGCTCGATTCCAGGATGCTTATGCGAGTGGTTATATCTCTAATGGTGAACGTTATAATAAGGTTATCGACACCTGGACCCACGCGAACAATGATGTTGCTGACGCTATGGTAAGTCGTTTAGAGCGCTCACAGGAAGGGTTCAATCCAGTATATATGATGATGACTTCTGGAGCACGTGGAAATCGTGATCAGATGAGACAATTGGCTGGAATGAGGGGCTTGATGGCCAAGCCTCAAAAAAAGTTGACTGGTGGGGTTGGTGAGATCATAGAAAGTCCAATTAAGGCTAATTTTAGAGAGGGACTCTCTGTAGTGGAATACTTTATTTCTACGCACGGAGCCCGCAAGGGTCTGGCAGATACTGCACTCAAAACTGCTGATGCAGGATATCTAACCAGAAGATTGGTCGATGTTGCTCAGGATTGTACAATCACCCAGGAGGATTGTGGTACGATACTCGGTTTGGATATGGAAGCCTTGAAAGAAGGTGAAGATATCATTGAGCCGTTGGTCGATAGAATAGTGGGCAATGTTGCCTTGGAAGCTGTTTACGATCCAATAAGTGGCGAACAATTGATTGACTCAGGAGAACTGATTTTAGAAGAAAAAGCCTTGGCGTTTGAAGGTGCTGGCATTCAGGAAGTCAAAATCCGTTCGGCACTAACTTGTGAAGCAAAGAGGGGTCTTTGCCAGATGTGTTATGGTAGGAATTTGGCAACGATGAAGCTGGTCGATATAGGTGAAGCAGTTGGAATCTTGGCCGCTCAATCAATTGGAGAACCAGGAACTCAGCTTACTTTGAGAACTTTCCATATCGGTGGTACGGCAGTAAATATCGCAGCTCAGACAGAAAGAAAATCCAAATTCGACGCAATAATTGGTCTCGAGCGTGTGACAGTTGTGAAGGCGGCTTCTGGTGATTCCATAGTCACTTCTAGGGACGGAGAAATCGTTCTCAAGACTTCAGAAGGACAAGTTAGAAGTAAGTTGAGAGTCCCCTATGGCGCGACCTTGCTAGTTAAGGAAAGTAGCGAAGTCGAGGCACAGGAAATCTTGTTCAAGTGGGATCCCTATGCAGAGCCAATGGTTGCAGATGTCGGTGGGGTTGTGAAGTTCGTCGACATAGTTGATCACCAGACTATGCGAGAAGAATTGGATGAGGTAACGGGACGTCGTCAAATGACCATAATTGAAGATAGATCCAAGAAACTACATCCGACTATTCAGATATGTAAGAAAACAAAAAAGGGAGAGGTGCAGCGGGAATTTATAATGGCAATCGGTGCCAATCTTTTGGTTGACGACGGGGATGAAGTCAAGCCTGGGCAAACTATTGCTAAGATTGGTCGGGAAGTTTATAAAACTCGAGATATAACCGGTGGATTGCCTAGGATAGTGGAGCTTTTCGAAGCTAGACGTCCTAAGGATCCAGCTGTTTTAGCTGAAATCGATGGGCAGGTTAGCTTCGGGGATATCAAGAGGGGTAAGCGAGAAGTGATCGTTACTCCTGAAGCAGATTCTGAAGATGAAAGAACCTACCTCGTTCCTATTGGTAAGCACATGCGTGCACATGGAGGTGACAACGTGAGGGCTGGTGATAAACTTTCGGAAGGACCTATCAATCCCCACGATATTTTAAGGGTTCTCGGGCCGAGAAAGGTTCAGGAGCATCTTCTAAATGAGGTGCAGGAAGTTTACCGCCTACAGGGTGTTAAAATCAACGACAAGCATATTGCGGTCATGGTGAGACAGATGCTCCAAAAAGTTCGGATTATCAGTCCAGGAGATACGGACGCTCTAGAGGGTGAAAATATGGATAGACGTGAATTCAGGGCCGTTAATAGAGCGGCGATGGCAGAAGGTTTGAAGCCAGCTCGTTCGGAACCACTTTTGTTGGGGATCACTAAAGCCAGTCTTACTACGGAGTCATTCGTTTCGGCGGCTTCTTTCCAAGAAACTACCAGGGTATTGACGGACGCGGCCGTTAGAGGTGCTAAAGATGACTTAAAAGGTCTTAAAGAGAATATTATCATTGGACATCTAATCCCAGCAGGAACGGGAGTTCACAGATATCAAGATGTGGAGTTTGTAGTCGATCAATCTTTCTACGAAGAAGAGATACTGCCTCTTACGGACCCTGAGGGCTTGTTTGCAGAGCTGGAGTCAGCTGATTAACGTGTGAGAAGTTTCAGTAGCTTCGACTTAGTTCTTAGTCGGTCAATTTTAGTGGGCCATGTTCTAGATTCTGGATGACGAGCAGGTCTGCTCGCATTGTCCTGTATATAAGGTGTATCACCTTAGAAAGTTCAAGAGACCAAAGGATCTAGCTGGTCAATTCTCACTGAGATCTGATTAAGAAGTCGAAGTATTCTCCTGGTCTGGTGAAGAGAGAGTCATTTGGGCGTTGACACTTCCTTGAGTTCTTCTAAATTTTCAGGGCTGTGTACAAGTGCCTGATGGCCTTGGTGGTTCGATTAGATTCGCACTCAATGGTGCGGTTTTTTGCGCAAGGATGCTAAATAAGTTTATGCCGACAATAAATCAATTAGTTCGTAAAGGCCGTAAGGAGATTGCCAAGGCAAATAAATCTCCAGCATTGCAAAAAAATCCACAGAGAAGGGGAGTATGCACCAGGGTGTATACTACGACCCCGAAGAAACCCAATTCTGCCTTACGCAAAGTGGCTAGGGTGAGATTGACCAATGGCTATGAAGTAACTTCCTATATAGGGGGTGAAGGACACAATTTGCAAGAACACTCGATTGTCCTGATAAGGGGCGGACGAGTTAAAGATTTACCTGGAGTTAGGTATCATGTGGTTAGGGGTACCTTAGATGCTTCGGGCGTCTCAGATAGAAGGCAGTCCAGATCGAAGTATGGAGCTAAAAAACCTAAGTAGAAGATGAAGATATGAGCCGTCGTTCTAGTGCAATCCGTCGGGAGCTTCTCCCTGATCCTAAATACGATTCTGTTGAAGTATCTAAATTCATCAACAATTTGATGATTGATGGAAAGAAATCCCTCTCTGAGGGAATAGTTTACGGCGCATTGGAAATCTGCCAGGAGCGATCTGGACAGCCAGGCTTAACTGTGTTCACGCAGGCTTTGAACAACTCTAAACCTTCATTGGAGGTTAAGAGTCGTAGAGTCGGAGGTGCGACCTACCAGGTGCCTATAGAGGTTCGTCCCGATCGTCGTACTGCACTGGGAACAAGATGGTTGATTGGCTTTGCCCGTCAGAGAAACGAAAAAACTATGAGTGAAAGGTTGGCGGCGGAACTGTTAGCAGCTAGCCGTGGTGAAGGAGCGACAATTAAGAAGAAAGACGACACACACAGAATGGCGGAAGCTAACAAAGCATTTGCACACTATCGCTGGTAGAGAAAACCAAACAAATGGTAAGGAACTCATAGAGATCCTTACCAGGCAAAGGACCTTTCTCAAATATTAAGCGCCGGAGTTGGTAGGATGTGAAGGTTCAATATGTTTAATGGCGTTCCAGCGGTTTTGAAGGTGGTTTAGTAGGATCGACACCTTTTTGTGCGAGTGTTTTTTCTTTTTGGATGTATGATTTTGACTGAATTAGGATTAAAGAAAATTACGAGTTAAAGAACCGGTTATAGGAACTAAATATAAATGCCCAGAAATACACCACTTAAGCTACTCAGAAATATAGGCATTATGGCCCATATTGATGCTGGCAAGACTACGACTACGGAGCGCGTCCTTTATTATACGGGTCGGCTTCATCGAGTTGGCGAAGTCCATGAGGGTGCGGCTACAATGGATTGGATGGAGCAGGAGCAAGAAAGAGGGATAACCATCACTTCTGCGGCCACTACATGTCATTGGGAAAGACAAGACACTGAATATCGAATTAACATCATTGATACACCTGGGCATGTGGATTTTACCGCGGAAGTGGAAAGGTCATTGAGAGTTTTGGATGGGGCTGTTGCTGTTTTCTGTGGAGTAGGTGGTGTTGAGCCCCAATCTGAAACTGTTTGGCGCCAAGCCGATCAGTACGGGGTGCCAAGGATAGCTTTCGTTAACAAGATGGATAGAACTGGAGCTGACTTCGAAAACGTGGTTGGTATGATGCGGGACAGGCTTAAGGCGAATGCTCTGCCAGTACAGTACCCCTTGGGTGAAGGCGAGCTGTTCACGGGGATCGTGGATATTGTGCGACAGAAAGCGATGTACTATAAGGAAGAACTAGGGTCTGGCGTAGAATTGGCAGATGTACCAGATGCGCTAGTTGAAAAAGTGTCAGCACTCCGAGAAGAACTTGTGGAAGCCGTAGCGGAGCATGATGATGTGCTACTAGAGAAATTTCTATCGGGTGAAGAGCTCAGCTTGGAAGAATTGACGGATGGAATAAGAAAGGCAACCCTAGCGGGTTCTATCTTTCCAGTATTCTGTGGTTCTGCTTTCAAGAATAAAGGAGTACGCGCCCTACTTGATGGAGTCATAGATTATCTTCCATCCCCCCTCGATATACCTGCTATTGAAGGCCACCTTCCTCAGCATGATGAGACACGGGAGAGTAGGGAAGCTTCAGATGATGCTCCTTTCAGTGCTTTGGTATTTAAAATTATGACTGACCCATTCGTCGGCAAATTGACGTATGTAAGAGTCTATTCAGGGTCCTTGCCCGCTGGAAGTTATGTAGTGAATGCGACTAAGGATAAAAAGGAGAGAGTGGGCAGGATTCTTCAGATGCATGCTAATAAAAGAGAAGAGAGAGAAGAGATTTTTGCTGGTGACATTGCAGCAGTTATTGGATTGAAAGATTCGAAAACTGGAGATACTCTCTGTCAACCAGACGCACCGATAATTTTGGAGGCCATGAACTTTCCCGAACCAGTTATTTCGGTAGCGATAGAACCAAAAACTAGGCCGGATCAGGATAAATTGAGTACTGGTTTGGTCAAATTGGCAGATGAAGATCCAACGTTCAGGGTCCATACGAATGAAGAGACTAACCAGGTGATAATCAGTGGAATGGGAGAGTTGCACCTAGAAATCATCGTTGACAGGCTTAAGCGAGAGTTCGGAGTTGGAGCTAATATCGGCCGTCCACAGGTTTCGTACAGAGAAACTATTAGGACTCGGTCCGAGAAAGTTGAAGGCAAATTCGTGAGGCAATCTGGTGGACGAGGTCAGTATGGCCACGTTGTTGTTAATATTGAGCCAGCCGAACCAGGGACTGGGTTTGTCTTTGAAGATAAGATTAAGGGGGGAGTCATTCCTCGGGAGTATATCAGTTCCGTTGAACAGGGAGCCAAGGAGGCTCTGGTAACGGGGGTTTTGGCTGGCTATCCAGTTATCGATGTGAAAGTCGAACTGGTGGACGGATCATATCATGATGTTGATTCCAATGAGATGGCTTTCAAAATTGCTGGTTCCATGGCTATGAAAGCTGGAGTCAGACGAGCTTCACCCGTCCTCTTAGAACCGATTATGGACGTGGAGGTTGTAACCCCTCAAGATTATATGGGTGATATTATAGGGGACCTTTCCTCTCGCAGGGGAAAAGTTGGAGCGATGGCGGATCGTGCTGGAGCTCAGGTGATAGGTTCCAGTGTTCCGTTGGGAGAGATGTTTGGATATGCGACAACTCTCAGGTCATTGAGTCAGGGGAGAGCAGTCTATACTATGCAGTTCTCCCAGTATGAAGAGGTTCCTAATAGTAAAGCTGAAGAGATTATCAATACGAATGCAAATTAATGATCAGGTAGTCAGGGATAGATATGAAAACCGTAAACAACAGCAGCGTGGCTCCAAGATGAGAGGAAGATATGAGCGATAGGATCCGGATCAGGTTGAAAGCGTTCGACCATTGGTTGGTGGACCAGACAGCTGCCGATATTGTTCGCACTGCTCAAAAATCTGGAGCGACTGTTAAGGGGCCAGTACCTTTGCCTACCAGAAGGGAGCGTTGGACTGTTCTGCGTTCTCCACACGTGGACAAGAAGAGCCGGGAGCAGTTTGAGTTGCGCACACACAAACGGTTGATTGACATTGTGGACAGCCGTCCACAGACAGTTGATGCTCTCACTAAGCTGGATTTGCCAGCTGGTGTAGACGTGGAAATCAAGGTTGACTGAATCATGGCTGGACTAATTGGAAAAAAGATGGGTATGACCCGAATTTTCGATGAAAATGGCGTGGCTGTATCGGTGACCATCGTGGAAGCAGGACCGTGCTCTGTTTTGCAAATAAAGGATCAGAGTAGCGATGGATACGAAGCGGTTCAGTTGGGCTTTGGGGATAAGAAGGAAAGTCGTGCCAGCAAGGCTGAAAAAGGTCATGCGAGGAAAGCGGGGGTTGAGGTTGCGCCCAGGGTAATTCGTGAGTTTCCTCTCGAAAATGATTCTGAGTACGAACTAGGCCAAGCTCTAACAGTTGGAATTTTTGAACCGGGTGACTCGGTTAAAGTCACTGGGACTTCAAAAGGAAAAGGTTTTCAAGGAGTTGTAAAGCGTTACGGTTTTGCGGGACGCCCTGCAAGTCATGGTCACCCAATGTCCAGGACTCCGGGTTCGATGGGACCAGGAACCGACCCAAGTAGAGTGATAAAAGGGAAGAAGTTGCCGGGACGCATGGGGGGACGAAGAACTAGTGTTAGTAATTTGGAAGTCGTTAAAATAGACCAGGAACGCAATCTCTTATTCATTAAGGGGGGAGTTCCCGGGTCTAGAAACAGTTACCTAATGATCCAGAAGTGAATCACATGAAAGCTACTTACTATGATATCAATGGATCCAGTCAGGGTGAGCAGGTACTTCCTGATTGGTTGTTTGACGGAGTCATTAATGAGGACGTCATGCACCAAGTAGTGAAAGCTTATCTTTCAAACCAGCGGAAAGGGACCGGGGCAGCCAAGTCTCGCGGAATGGTCGCAGGTGGCGGAAGGAAGCCTTGGAAACAAAAGGGGACAGGTAGGGCTCGTGCGGGTACTATAAGGTCTGGAATTTGGACGGGCGGAGGCGTTATTTTTCCTCCAGTCCCACATTCTTGGCGTCAGCGTGTCCCTAAAAAGGTGAGAGCTTTAGCAAGGCGATCAGCACTAAATTCCAGAGCGCAAGGGAACAGGGTTTCGTTGGTTGAACGGCTTGATTTTAAAAGTCCAAAAACCAGGAAATTAAGAGAAATTTTATCTAATATCGGAATAGAAGGTAAGGTTCTGGTATTGACTGACGGGAAAAGAGAAAGTGTCTATTTGTCAGGTCGCAATTTGCAAGAGGTGATCGTCAGACCATTTGGACAAGAATC
>CAWWAX010000012.1:0-28581 GCA_963935005.1 uncultured bacterium
TTGCAAAGAAACTTCTAGATTTGCAAGTAAAAGATCCGCACCTGGCCGATCAGATTTATTTATCGTGAAAATGTCCGCTATCTCCAAGAGGCCCGCTTTCATCATCTGCACTCCATCTCCAGATTCTGGGACTAACAAGACGATGACACTGTCAACCAAATGACTGACTTCAAGTTCAGTTTGACCAACTCCGACAGTCTCCACAATTACCCTCGTCAAACCAAAGGCACCCATTAGTTCTATTATGTCTTCGGAATGGCTAGATAATCCCCCTACAGATCCGCGACTGGCAACCGAACGTATGAAAACTCCAGGATCTTGGGACAAATCGTTCATACGGACTCTGTCTCCCAGTAATGCACCTCCAGAAAAAGGAGAGGTGGGGTCCACAGCCAGAATCCCCACTTGTTCTCCATTGGAACGAAACAGCGAAGCCAGAGAAGCTATCAACGTAGACTTTCCAGCGCCGGGTGGTCCGGTCACCCCTATTCGCCTTACATGCGGCCTGTCTTGCGACACCTCTTCAATGAATTTCCCGATAGGCAATTTCCTGCCTTCAACTAGCGATATCGCCCTGGCTAATGCTAATTTTTTCCCTGCCTTAAAATCTTCAGCCAGCTTGCCCAATTCACCATCCATACGTTATCCACATTATGATATCCGAGAATACTTAGTGTCTTCTACTTCACTCATGGGCCAATATGTCTGTCAATTTTACCATACATTGCGACTAAAGCATCAAGTTAGCTATGCCCAGCAAAAGCAGAAAGCCAGTCAGATCAGTCAACGCCGTAAGGAAAACTGTGGATGCTACAGCTGGATCGTATCCTTGCTTCTCTAAAAAGGTCGGAATAAAGGAACCAGCAAAACCAGCCATAGCTATATTACCCCACATAGCCAACAGGACTACACCTCCCAATCGCACATTGACCCCCATATTGATAGCCAAGAGTGTGGCCGCTATGGAGACCACCACGGCGATAGCCGCACCATTGACAAATGCTACCAAAAGCTCCTTGCGGACACGAGGTTCTGCTCTTTCTAATGGCCCTGACCCAGTTGCTAAACTCCTAACAGTAACGGCCAGTGCCTGCTGTCCTGCATTTCCTCCTAGTCCAGCCACCACAGGCATCACTACAGCCAAGAGTGTGGCCGACGCAATCTCCTCTCTAAACCACCAGACAACTGCTGCTGCTAAACTAGCGGTCATCGTATTAAGAAAGAGCCAGGGAAGCCTGGCCTGAACAACATCCAGAGGACTCCCCTTTATATCTTCATCGTCTGATAGTCCTGAGAAAAGGAAGAGATCTTCAGTCGTTTCGGACTCTATGACATCTATCACATCATCAAAAGTGATTCTCCCTAATAGAACCCCATCTCCAGTCACAACAGGTATTGATACTAGATTGTAACGGGAGATGAGATGGCCAACATCTTCTTGATCAGAATCTGGCGAGACTGAGGCTACTACAGGTTCTACAAGATTTTCAACCGATTCGTCCAAATCCGCTACAAGCAAATCATCTAATGGAACAGTTCCCAATAAACAATTCTGGCTGTTGACAACGAAAACAGTATAAAAATCCTCGACTTCTCTTCCTTTATTCCGGATGATTTCAATCGCCTCTCCTGCCGTTACAGACCCCGATACTGAAACTAAAGAAGTGGTCATGATACCGCCGGCAGTGTCCTCTCCATATTTCAAGAGGTCCTTAATCTCAATGGCCTTTTGATTGGACATTTCGGCCAGAATCTTGTCTCGGTAATGAGAAGACAATTCTCCAATTAGATCTGCAGCATCATCGTCAGAAATTTTTCTTAAGAACCCAGCAGCTTCCTCAGGATCCAAAGAAGAAAACAGTTGAGAACGAGCTTCTCCCTCTTCAATTTCCGCCAAAGTTTCTGATGCCAATCTAGCGGGAAGAGCCCTCAGAAGTTTCACACCCATTTCACGATCTAAAGACTCGACAACGTCGGCTATATCGGACGGGTGAAGGTCCTCTAGGAGGGATTCTAATGCCACTACATCGCTGGCCTCTACCAACCCGGTAAGACGCTCTCTTACTGAAGTAGACTCTCGATTTTGCAGGGTTTTAATCTTTTCCATGAATCACCATTTCCGTCGAACTAATCAGATTTTTTATTAATCAGTTCGTTCACCAGATTTTCCTGCAACAGAAACATGTCACTTCCGTACCGTTCATTCGTGTCGGGGTGATCGTGTCCCAATACATGAAGAGTACCATGAATCACCAAACGAACAAGTTCCACCTCAATAGGTATTTCTCTTTCCACGGCTTCTATCATGGCTTGTTGATACCCTATGTAGATGTCGCCCACCACTGCTTCACCTGGAACATAAAGGGAGAAGGCTATCACATCTGTCGGAGAGTCCACATCTAGGTAAGATAAATTCAATTCTTGTATTTCATGATCTCCGAGCAATGTTACCGAAATTTCTCCATCTCTGACCTCTGATTTAGAACATACTGAAATGACGGCCTGCTCTAAAAGTTCATTTACTTCCTTCCCGAACTCCGTTACGGATAGTCGAACCTTCAACTCTCGCCTAACTCCTGGTTCATATCCTGCAACTCTATCTGCTCCGCATTCCGGGCTTCTGCTGATGTGGATTGTTCCTGTTGTTTCGGTGCACTGGTAAGGTGTTTACTACTAGGATAGTCTATTCGCTTATGGTGAATGCTGGATAGGGATTTGGCGAAAACTTTTTTCAGAACAGTTATTTCGGACAGAGTCAGAGGACACTCATCCAACTGTCCGTCTTCCTGTTTCCCTTTGATTAATTCATCCACAAGTTTGCTTAAACGTTCTGGATTTGGTTCCTGTAAAACACGGGTTGCTGACTCAATGGAATCGGCCATCATCGCAATGGCAGTTTCTTTGGATTCCGGTTTAGGTCCGGGATAAGTGAAGTCTTTTCTCGTCAATTTTTCTTCACCCATCTGTTCTTTAGCTCGGATGTAGAAAATAGAAATCAGTTGAGTGCCGTGATGTTGCGAAATGAAATCCTGAATGACATTCGGTAAATTCGATTCTCGAGCTAAACGAATCCCTTCCGTGACATGTTCTCTGACAATCTCTGCAGACAAATCAGGCTGTAACGAATCGTGTGGATTCAATCCTTCTGGTTGGTTCTCTATAAAGTATTGCGGCTTAATAACCTTACCCACATCGTGATAGTACATCCCAATTCGAACCAACAGGCCATGTGCCCCGATAGCGTTTGCTGCGCGTTCCCCTAAATTAGCAGCGTTGACCGAATGTGCGTATGTCCCAGGAGCTTCCAAGGAAAGACGCCTTAGAAGAGGTCTGTTGGGATCTGCCCACTCCAGTAAGGTTTGATCCGTAGTGATCCCTGTAAGCCATTCAAACCAAGGTACGCAACCCATAGCCAGAATTGCGCTGAGGAATGCGTTGAGTGTAGTCCACATGGTAGACGTCATAAACTCACCCAGAGTTTTTTGCTCCAAGAGAGTCAGTGCTAATAGCACAATAGCATATCCCAAGGAAATTACCGTTGCAAAAACCAAAGTTTGTGCCCTACGTCGAACAACTCTTACACTCATAGCTGCCGCACCCGCACCAACCATCGTCAGAAAAAGTACCTGTGCGGAAGCATAAAAAGGAGATTGTGCTACGGTCAGGAAAGTCATAACAAATCCCAAGAGTAATGCAAACCTGGAATCCCATAGCACTGCAACGGGGAGTATGACAAAAGTTATCGGCAATAGTTCGGGTAATCCATAGGTGCCCACCACTCTAGCAATTAAGAAATAAACTAGAATCAAACCCGCCAACAATAATAGTGAGCGCATAGACGCATAAATAGCTGGACGAATGAAATGCAGTAACGCACTAAAGATCCCGATTATGGTCAAACCCATGAGAAAAGCACCTAAAATCAGACGTACTTGCAACCCTGGATCTTCAAGTATTTCCAGTCGTCTAAGTTCAGCCTCATATGCCTCTAACCGCTCTAAACCTTCCAGGGTAATAGGCTCATTAGCACGAACAATCGCTTCTTGTTCAACAACGTTATTTTTGATCTGAGGAACGGCTTGGCGAGCCTGTTCTCTATCAGCTTCAGTGACTACTGGGTCGAGCACTAGGGAATACATAGTGTGCCTGATCATCACCAGCCTTAAGAATTCTCTGAGTTCTGAACTTTCTCCAGTTATCTTATCAGCCACTTGTGAATGGAAATCTCCACCTATCAAGATCCCATCGCTAGAAATTGATCGGCGATCCTGAATGCCAGGATCCTGCACTAGAACCCTATCAGCATTCAACTCTCTCGCCTGACCTGCATCCATGATTCCCTGTGAAGCATACTCTTGCGCACCAAGTACAGCGTTCGTTCGCAATAACTCTCGGACCTCAAAATCCAAGATTAACGAAGCTTGTTCAATACTCGTATTAAGAGATAGTTCCAGAAGAAAATCTCTTATAAGATCAGCGTCAGCAGTGTAGGCTAAAGAGTCCAGTTGATCAAAAAACTGATTCAAGCGGAAAGTCATCGTATCAGCAGCTTGGGGACGATAATTGAAAGTCGGTGGAACACCAGATGCTGCATCACTTCGATCGCGCTGAAGTTCCGATGGAGACTTTGGAACAGTGAAAGAGATCTCAGCAATTACGGGATCTGAAAGTACCAATCCTTCAAAGTAAAGCCCAACAGATGGGGGTCCTTTGGGAGGGAAAAGAGCGATTATACAACCCACTAGTACCAGAACTAACAGAACCCTCAGTCCATGAAATGTAATTCCACGTGACAGAATCCCACTAGAATTCTGGCTAGACTTCTCACCAGGATCAACGAATCCACTCATTTACTCAGTCGAAGATTTCGAATCAATTTTCTCATAAGCACCAATGATATCTTTAACCAACCGATGCCTAATAACATCAGTCTCATTCAAATAAACAAACTCTATTCCTTCAATATCTCGCAAAACACTCTCTATTTCAATTAAGCCAGATTGTTCCTGGTTAGACAAATCGATTTGGGTTTTGTCCCCTGTGATGACTACCTGCGAATTCAAACCCAATCTCGTCAGAAACATCTTCATTTGTGCTTTTGTAGAATTTTGCGCTTCATCGAGTATTACGAAAGCATCAGACAAAGTTCTCCCACGCATATATGCAAGTGGGGCAATTTCGATCACCCGGTCCTGTAAAGCCCTACGGACTCTCTCAGCGGGCATCATATCCTCCAGAGCATCATAGAGTGGCCTCAAGTAGGGATCTACTTTCTCTTGAACATCGCCTGGTAGGAACCCAAGGCTCTCACCTGCTTCCACAGCTGGACGAGCCAAGATTATACGACGCACTCGCTTCTTATAAAGACAATCTATCGCCGAAGCTACCGCGAGATAAGTTTTCCCAGTCCCAGCTGGTCCTATCCCTACAACCACATCGGTATCACTGATAGATCTCAAGTACTTCGCCTGCCCTTTGGATTTAGGTCGTATTATTTTTTTGGATCCAGGCAGTGTAATCCTCAACTCGTTTTCACCCGAATCAATTGGGTGGTTTTTGCTCGTCGAGAAATCTTGAGCCAGCTGCGGTATGTCTTCAGAGCTGAACGATTCTCTGAGACGAGCTAGCTCGATGAGATGTTCAAGAAACGGAATCGCATCTTCAACTTCACTAAGTTTCCCCGATACAATAACCTGGTCAGCTCTCAGAGCCAGTCTAATTTTGAATAGACTAGATATCCTATGTAGGTTCGAATCGTTAACACCCGTAAAGAGTAGCGGATCTATCCCTTCAGCATCTAATTTGTGCTTCACAGACTCACCAATCACGGATGTCATCACCTAATCTTACTCCATTTTTTACGATTCAGAATTCTCACTGGAGCGAGTCAGCCCCAGCTCTGAAAGATCTTTATCCTGCAACGATATAGGACATCCCTCTAGCAACCCTCTAGCCGCTGTAGTTTTAGGAAATGCTATCACATCTCGGAGGCTGAGGGCATTTACAAATTCAGCAACTATACGATCAACCCCTAGAGCGATACCGCCATGCGGAGGAGTCCCTGAAGAAAGAGATTTGAGCAGAAAACCGAATTTTGAATCAATTTCTTCATCGTCCAAACCAAGAGTTTTGAAGATCATTCTCTGAACACTAGGGTCATGATTTCGAATACTGCCTGATCCAAACTCCACGCCGTTATAAACTAAATCATAGGCCAGACCTCTTACCGATTCCGGTTCCTCTCCCATCAAAGATGCATCCTGCTGGACTGGCATTACAAAAGGATGATGGTTGGCAACGAAATCTCCGTTCGATTCGACACCAAAAATAGGAAAGTCAATGACCCACAACCAAGCATGAGATTTTTCTTTTTTGATTTTCAACCTGCGGATAACGGACGAGCGAGCGATCGAAAGAGTCGTAGATGTAATGTTGTCCGGTCCTGCAGATACTAAAGCTAAATCTCCTGGCTCCATTCCCAGGGCAGCATATGTCTCAGCCCCCATATGATTAGAAAGAGGACCTGATCCTCCTTCCTCAGTTCTTTTGACCCAAAGAAGACCTTTCGATCCTCCTTCCTTTACTTCCTGTTGGAGCTGGTCGAGATGTTTCCTGGACAATTGAGATCCATCCTTTACCACTATAGCCCGTATTCTGCCGCCCTCTCCCACAGCGGCCATCAAAATATTTGAGCCGCAATTCTGAAGTGCTGAAGTCCAGTCTTCAATTTCAAGAGAATACCTTAGATCTGGACGGTCACTACCAAAACGTTCCATCGCTTCGGCAAAAGTGATGACATCAAAAGGAGCAGTTGTTTCAACATCTGGGAAGTGTCTACTTAGTGCCACCATGAGGCCTTCTACCCACTTCATTATGTCCTCTGGGGTTACGAAAGAGGCTTCTATATCGATTTGGGTAAACTCTGGTTGTCGGTCAGCTCTCAAATCTTCATCCCTGAAGCACCGAGCAATCTGAAAATAACGATCAAAGCCAGCAGCCATGCAAAGCTGTTTATAGATTTGAGGACTTTGGGGTAATGCATAAAATTCACCGTGGTGAATCCGACTGGGGACCAGATAATCTCGTGCTCCTTCTGGAGTAGGCTTAGTCAAAATCGGAGTCTCTATTTCTATAAACCCTAACGCATCCATATGGTTTCTGCATTCAAGAGCTAACCTATGACGAAGATGTAGGTTCCTTTGCAATTCCTCCCGCCTGAGATCTAGCACTCTATGCTGTAGACGAAGCTCCTCAGATGGCAACTCGTCCTGAGAGCTTCGATACACAGGTATGACAGGTGTGTCAGCTTTGGCTAGCCTTACCAGTTTTACCACTTTTATTTCAATTTCCCCAGTGACCATGTCTGCATTCTTCATGTCACTAGGACGCAATGACACATACCCTTCCACAGACACTACATCTTCTGCTCCTAATTTGTGGGCAAGTTGAACTGAACTCTCCTCCGCCCATTCGGATCCAACTGAAACCTGTATCAAACCGCTCCTATCTCTGACATCGAGGAAAACCATACTTCCAAGATCCCTGCGACGATGGACCCACCCCACTAGTTTATGATTGTGTCCCTCATCTTCAGCAGACAAGCCACCTACCATCTGTGTGCGAAAGCCAGTCTTTTCTATTTCAACATTTTTTAAGTTGCGCATTTCACCAGCTTGTTCAGTCATTTTTTGAAACCCTTACCCAGAGCTACGGATCTAGAGAACAAATTTTCCAAGAAATAAAAACCAAGTACTAAACCAATTACATCCGCTAATCCATCTCCCCAGCTCGGAAAACGTCCGGGTACAAAACTCTGGTGCCATTCATCAAGATAACCATAAATGATGCCCACAAGGACTAGCATGAATCCAGGAACTTTCGAGCCCGTCTTCCACCTACTCCAAGCAAGAGAGGCACCTAATACAAAATAGAGGATAGTATGGACTAGCTTATCAAGTCCACCAATCGCCAGATCAGTACTAATTTCTAGTGAGCTCAGGAAAAAAAGTAAGACCATCCATAAAACTGGAGGTGACCAAACAATCACTTTAGAGACAATCGATTTACTCATTGAAGATGCATGTATGACAAAGCTACTCCACTAGAGAAAAAGCCCTGTCCCATCGGACCTCTCTGAGCCAAGGAAAGGGCCGAAATGATTCACGATTATATGAGAAATAAAGAAAAGTCGCCCTCCCTTCAAATCGCCATCTCTCCAGAAGACCCCAATAACGGGAATCTAGACTAGAGTGTCTATTATCACCTAGCATGAAATAACGACCAGATGGAATGACCAGGGGTCCCCAGTTGTCCCGGGTTGGTCTATAGGACACCTTCTCCACAGAATCGATTAGATGCTCTAATTGCCACGACATCATAGGATGTGTGTGGTCTGAATCCGGATCCACATTCTTGACATATTCTTCGATTTGCAGTTCGCCATTTATGGTTAGAACACTCTCACGCATAGAAATGGTATCTCCAGGCATCCCTATCAAGCGTTTAACCAATTTCATGTCTGGTTCGTGCGTAGGATCAAAAACTAAAACATCTCCCCTGGAAATAGAGGAATAGCCAGGTATACGAATCTCTGTCCCTGGAATCCTTACACCTACAGCAGCCCTGTTCGCCAACAGAAAATCTCCTACCAGAAGAGTCCCCTCCATAGACCCAGAGATGATTACAAAAGTTTGCAAGATAAAAATTCTAAGAAAAAAGAAGGCTACTACAGCAACTAAAAGTGACTTCCCCCACTCCTCAAATTGATTTGGAGGAACCTCGTGATTTTCATCTGAAGAGCTAGCGTGCGAATTAGACAAGCT
This sequence comes from uncultured bacterium, assembly GCA_963935005.1. GTDB lineage: Bacteria > Gemmatimonadota > Gemmatimonadetes > Longimicrobiales > Gaopeijiaceae. The sequence continues at coordinate 8,823 of CAWWAX010000012.1, forward strand.
ACTAGAATGGTTCCGCTTTCTTCTTTTAGATTTTCCCATATGCTCCCCTGGAAGGATCCATGATCAACGTAAGTACTTTTTGACATTCCACCAAGGAAGCTGTGTGACATCCTTAATAACACTCTTTTCCTGCTTATTAATCCCCCAGTTCTTTCCGAGGATCACCGTAACATCCAAGTAGGGATCTTTTTCCATATCGTCCTCCCCTACCTTAGATCCCAACGCATCAGCTACAGCTTCAGCTAAATTTGGCCGTCCTGAGCGATCCAAAACGACAGTACTATTGTGACCAAAACTGGGAGCATTTCCATAGTAAACTACATCAAAGCCTAATTCTCTCAGATGATCTGTGGCCGTGGATGCCATTCCAGAAACACCCCCCCCGTTTAAAACTTCCACCCGTACCCGTCCCAAATCGGAATGGGGAAGGTTTTGGATAGGAGTAGTTGTTGAAGAAGGATCTTCTTCTACTACCCCCCAACCATCGATCATTGATCCCAAGAAAACCCCAACGACAAGTATCAAGAAGAAAAGCAATAGACTTCCAAATTTTTCAGACATGCTCAAACACTTCTCCCGGTTACTCTTAGAACGTTTATCTACACTACCAGCTCAACCAAATCGATCTAGCCCTCTGAGTCGATAGCCATACGAAGAGATTTCAAGAACGTACTCGCTCCTTTGATCCCTTCTTCATTAAGCTTTTTCACAAGAGCACTACCTACGACCACACCGTCTGCAACCTTTCCTACTATTGCAGCCTGTTTAGGAGTTGAAATGCCAAATCCGACTGCCACAGGTAACTCTGAAACCTTCTGTACAGCTTCTATTTCTCTTGCCAAGTCTTTTCTCAGCAATTCACGGGCTCCGGTTACTCCTGTACGAGAAATATAGTACAGAAAACCTTGTCCATTCTGAGAAATTTGTGAGATACGTTCGTGATCGGTGGTTGGAGCAACTAAGCGGATGAAGTCTAGTTCTGATTCTAAAATCCTGTCTTCGATCGACGGATCTGACCCTTCAGGAACATCGGTCAAAAGAATCCCCGCCGCCCCTGCTTCCCCTGCAACTTCCAGGAAGTTTTCCACCCCATACTGTAAGATTGGATTCAAGTAACTAAATAAGATGACTGGAACTTCCGAATTCGCTTTGAAATCACTTAAGGTTCTCACTACTTTTTCAACAGTCACACCATTTTCTAGGGCTAACTGACTAGATTTTTGGATAGTAGGGCCATCAGCCAAAGGGTCGCTGAAAGGGATGCCAAGTTCTATGATATCGCCACCCGATGTTTCCAAAGCTTCTAGAATATCTAGACATTCTTCCAAGGACGGAGCTCCACAGGTTACATACGGAATCAGGACAGTCCGGCCCTCGGTTTTTTTCCGCAGGAAACAATCAGATAAAGAAGTCACTTTCTTTCTCTCTGGATATTTTGTGAAACTGTTAACATCACATCATTCCCTTTCCAGATGCGAGACCTGAGCGACATCTTTGTCACCTCGACCGCTCAAGCACACCATTAGTGCCCCAGCCTCTTTATACTGTACACCAATCTTAGAAAGATGAGCGATTGCATGAGCGCTCTCTAAAGCTGGAATGATTCCTTCCTGTTGAGAGAGATCATGAAAGCCTTTCAGTGCTTCTTCATTGGTAACCGAAACGTAGTGGGCTCTTCCGGCATCTTTTAAGTACGAATGCTCAGGACCTACACCAGGATAGTCCAATCCTGCGGACACAGAATGAGCTGGAGAGACCTGTCCATCAGCATCTTGCAGGAGATAACTCATTGCGCCGTGTAACACCCCGGGACGACCCGCCGTAAGTGTGGCGGAATGTTTGCCAGAACTGATGCCCTGACCCCCAGCTTCAATTCCTATCAATTCCACTCCAATATCATCTCGAAACGCTTGGAATATACCCATTGCGTTTGAACCACCTCCAACACATGCCAATACAGCAGCTGGCAACTGACCGCTGACTTCGAGTATTTGCCTGCGAGCTTCTACACCAATGACAGCTTGGAAATCACGAACAATCCTAGGAAATGGATCCGGACCAACCACAGAACCGATGATATAGTGACTGTCATTAACGTTGGTCACCCAATCTCTGATAGCTTCATTCGTCGCATCCTTCAGGGTCTTTGTACCCGAATTTACTGGTCTCACTTCAGCACCCAAAAGCTTCATACGATAGACATTGAGCGCTTGTCTCTCTATATCCAATTCTCCCATATAGACAACGCATTCCATATTGAACAAAGCACAGGCTGTTGCTGTCGCCACTCCATGTTGACCAGCACCCGTTTCAGCTATGATCCGATGTTTCCCCATCCGCTGAGCCAACAGTGCTTGGCCTAAAGTATTGTTTATCTTATGTGCACCAGTATGGTTTAAATCCTCTCGTTTCAAGTAAACTGGACCCGACTCTATAAATCCCTCTAGTCGTTCGGCCCTGTACAATGGTGATGGCCTGCCCACATAATCCCTGTAGAGCATACCGAGTTGCTCTACGAATTCTTCATCATTTCTTATTTCCTCGTATGCTAATTCCAGTTCGTCCAATGCTGGCATCAATGTCTCTGGTACATACCGCCCTCCAAATGGGCCGAAACGCTGGTCTTTGGGTCCTGGTAGATCGAAACCTTCTTTCATCGCTCAGGACATCCAGTGAGATCAATATCAGTGGATTTGGCATTCTTCATAAACGACTCCATCAATTGTAAATCTTTCTTTCCAAAGCGAAGCTCAACTCCAGAACTGACGTCCACGGTGTCTGGCTGAAGCTGACTTACTGCATTCTTGACATTGCCAGGATTCAAGCCACCTGCGACGACCAATTCCAAATTTCCAGAAAACACATCTCTAAGATTTCCGATTTCTTCCCAGGAGAATTTCGTTCCAGTGCCGCCAGGATGCTCAGGATTCCAGCCATCCAATACAATTCCGTCCACAAATGGCTCCCATTCATTAAGTGCAGGAAAAACCGTTGTTGTATCTTTTACTGCAATTGCTTTCCATATCGTCCAATCTCCTCTCATTTTCAGTTCTTTGGCATAAGCAAAATTTTCTTCTCCGTGTAACTGTACCACAGAAGCTTTCACCGACCTGGCTAAGTGCTCTGCTATTTCCATATCCTCGTCCACTAAGACAGTTGCTATTCGCATTTCTACTGAAGAAGCAATTTCACTTCCCTTGGTCGCAGATATACTCCTTCCGAATCCCTGTGACATAATCATTCCACCGTAATCAGCACCTACGTCTTCAGCTTGAATAGCATCATTCGTATTCGTCAAGCCACAGACTTTAACCTGGAGATCAATCAAGACCCCTCCCCCGCCTTTCTTGCCCAGATAAATTCTGTACTGCTTCACCTGGATTTTCTTTCCGTAACAACGATTCTCCCACCAGTACTGCGTCGACTCCAGCATGACCTAATCTACAAACATCCTGCCTAGTATGAATCCCACTCTCTGAAACAAGAACCACTTCAGACGGTACTCTGTTCAACAGCGACAGAGTTGTCTCAAGCCTCGTATCAAAAGTCTTCAGATCTCTATTATTAATTCCAAGTAGACTTGCTCCGGCTCGCAAGCCCTGTTCCAGTTCTGAAAGATCATGCACTTCAATAAGAGCAGTCATTCCAAGGCCTTCAGCCATTTGCCTGTAGTCAACAATCTGCTGGTCTTCCAGTACACTGACAATCAAAAGTATCGCATCCGCTCCAGTAATGAACGACTCATAGACCTGACTCTCATCTATAATAAAATCTTTCCTTAGAATAGGCAGATTGACAGATCTCTTTACTTGCCTCAAGTCATCTAAAGATCCTCCAAAATATTCTCTATCAGTTAAGACACTGATTGCAGCGGCACCAGATGATTCATAATCCAGGGCCAGTTTGACAGGATCTAGATCGGGACGAATCACTCCAGCACCTGGTGACTCCCTCTTTATTTCAGCAATTACACCCACCGATTCACTAGAAGTTAAACTAGCAAGGAACTCCTTTGGTGCAGTAACCCGATCACATGCAAAGCTCCCCGTTCTACAACGAGATTTCAGTACTTCTACCTCTTGATATTTAGTCTCAATAATCTGGTCCAGTATAGTCATCAGTGTCTCCAACCTTGCACTCTCACAAGATTCCAGATATTCTTATTTTCGGTTCTTGTTCGGTTTATTGTCCAACAGAGGTTACCAAAATGCCCCTGACAAAAAGACAGAAAGAGATCCTTAGCCATATTCAACATTTCATCGATAAGAATGGATATGCACCCAGTTTCGAAGAGATAGCTGAAGCTTTTGGCTACTCTTCATTAGCGACTGTCCACGAACACATAAGTAACTTGGAACGTAAAGGCTACATACGGAAGGCCTATAATGAGAGTCGCTCTATAGAGCTGATACAAAAAAAAGAGACTCTTGGAGCCGTGGAGATTCCACTTCTAGGCTTAGTCCCAGCCGGCATCCCCACCGAAGCCATTGAGCAGAAAGAAACTATAATGGTTCCTCATTACATGATAAGAAATGAGGCAGAAACCTTCGCGCTTAAAGTGGAAGGTCAGTCCATGATTGAAGAACAGATTCTTGACGGAGACTATGTCGTAGTCAATGCCCAGAACACTTCCCATGATGGACAAACCGTAATTGCTCTAATAGATGGAGATTCCGCTACCGTAAAAAAGTTCTACAGAGAAACTGACGGCCGAATAAGGCTCCAGCCCGCAAATCCAGAGATGGAACCTATAATCGAAGAGCCTGAGAATGTCCAAATACAAGGAATAGTGGTAGGGGTTATTAGAAACTATCTATAAACTGACAACTACTCGGATGCCTGTCTCAGGCGATCCAAAATCCACAAAGCCTTGCCGTCTTGCAAGACTCCGTCAGCTAACTCCATTCCGACTTCCATACTTTCTGCGACACCGGAGATATAAAGGCTAGCTCCTGCGTTCAGTACCACAGCATTTCGAGCCCCACCTTTTTCCTGGTTTCTCAAAACACTAAGCACCGTCTCTGCGTTCTCTGCAGGTTCCCCACCCTTCAGTTCCGCAGCTGTACAAATTTCCATCCCAAAATCCGCAGGTGAAACGACATACTCTTCTATCCCATTGTCCGATAATTCTGCTACTCTTGTGGACCCCAAAGGACTGAGCTCATCTACACCAGGTTCTCCATACACCACCATAGCTCGATCATGACCCAGTTCTCTAAGCGTTTCAACTATGAGGCTCACCAAATTCTGATCCGATACTCCAACGAGTTGGCTCTTGACAGAGGCTGGGTTGGTCAATGGTCCCAGAATATTCATCACCGTAGAAAACCCCAAATCCCTTCGGACAGGTCCAACATGCTTCATAGCTGGGTGAAGCAAAGGAGCAAACATGAAAACAATTCCGACTTGGTCTAAAATTTCAGACATCCTCGAAGGACTCAGTTCAATGTTTACACCCAGAGCTTCTAAAACATCGGCACTTCCACTTTTTGATGTAAAAGAACGGTTTCCATGCTTGGCTATACGAGCACCACCAGCACAGGCTACCAACGCTGCAGCTGTTGAAATATTAAAGGTCGTTATCTGACCTCCTCCCGTACCGCAAGTGTCTATCAAACTCTCTTCACATTTTACTTTTACGGGAACCATAGCTTTTCGGAGTGCTCGAACGCCTCCAGCAACCTCTGCTGGTATTAAACCTTTTACTTTAAGAGCGACTAAAAAAGCGGCCATCACTGTTGGAGGAGCAGTGCCGTTCATAAAAGCGTCAAAGACCTCCTCCGATTGGCTAGTAGTCAAGTGGTTTCCTTCCGCTGCTTGACCAACTAAACCACGAAGCCGACTGAGATCCTGAGACAAGTTAATTTTATGACCCATTGAAAACTCCTTCAATTTCTTATGAATTAATCCAAGTCTGCATTCTATCAAGGACCTATATAATTCAACCTCTTTCCCACTGCTTGACAACGCCTACTCCCTTCCTACCTTCGAAACGTGAATGATATGAATAATTTTTGTTTTAAGTTGATCCTCCAATATGATGGTGCGGCTTTTCATGGTTGGCAGGTACAACCTACTGAAAGGACCGTCCAGGGAGAGCTGGAGGCGGCTTTATTTAATCTTACAGGCAGAGCATCTCGAGTTATCGGTTCAGGAAGGACAGACACGGGAGTTCACGCCACTGGGCAAGTAGCTAGTGTGTCAACCCAGGCTACTTGGACGGCCGACAAGCTCGGGCGGGCGCTCAATGCAGTACTTCCCGAAGATATCTGGATAAAGAGTACTTCATTAGTCCGTTCTGAATTCCACCCTCGATATGATGCCATCTCAAGGACCTATTCATACAATCTTGGTCTTACAGAAGAGTCTAGATCGCCCTTTAATCACAGATGGTGCTGGCCTCTTAAAATCGAAGCAGATGTGAGCCTTCTGCAAGAACTAACACAACTTATACTCGGGGAGCATTCCTTCAAATCATTTGCAAAATCAGGGCAACCTGAGAGAGGGTATGCCTGCTTTATTCAAGAAGCATCATGGGATCCATGGAAAGATCTAGGCTTATCGCTAAACATCACTGGAAACCGATTTCTGCATCATATGGTTCGTTATCTAGTGGGTACTCTGACTGATATAGCTACAAAAAAGAGACCTATCGGGGACTTCGAAATATTACTGAACCAACCTCACAGCTCTATGGTAACGTCCCCTCCAGCGCCACCGACGGGGCTATTCCTAACCCAGGTAGCTTATCGTGAATAACATGGGCTATATTGATCCCTACTAATCGCCAACCTTTAACAGTAGAATTGGACTTATGAGAATTTTCTTAGATACAGCAGACCCGATTGAAATCCGTAGAGCCGCTGACGCTGGTTTAATAGATGGAGTTACTACAAACCCATCCCTATTGGCCCAGGTGGCCAAAGAGCGAGAACCTTCCGACATATTCAAGGAGATTTGTCAAACGGTCGACGGGCCTGTAAGTGCAGAAGTCGTAGCCCTAGATGCTGAAGGGATGATCGAGCAAGGCAAGAGATTATACGAGATCGCTGACAATATCGTAATCAAAGTTCCACTCACCGAAGAAGGTCTAGTAGCATGTAGAGCTCTTACAAACACAGGCATCCCGGTGAATGTGACACTGTGTTTTTCCCCAACACAAGCACATCTGGCTGCAAAGGCAGGAGCCGCCTTTATCTCACCCTTCATTGGTAGGATTGATGATCTATCTGGAGATGGGATGGACCTGATAGCACAAATTCGTCAAATCTATGACAACTACGATATAGAAACTGAGATCTTAGCAGCATCCATTAGGCACGCTCAACACATGGTCCAATCTCTCATGATTGGAGCAGACTGTGCTACAATACCTCCCAAGGTGCTATACCAGTTGCTACGACACCCTTTAACCGACAAGGGTCTTGAAAGCTTTATGAGTGACTGGAAATCATTGGGGAGAGATCTTTAGTAGTGAAAAAAGGTAATTAACTTGAAAATGAGTGCCTTGTGGCGACAAAATGCGTCCCGAACATACATGTTCATTTACCGTTCTTTCTGACAAAAATTAAAACTACAATGATCCTGAAAGATCCCTTTCAAAGGAGGAATGATGACTGAATCCAATGACTCGCTTTACAAACATCCCCTGTCCGAAAGGTATGCCTCACCAGAAATGCAACATATATTCGCCAACAATCGCCGGTATGGGATTTGGCGTCGGCTCTGGCTAGTTCTAGCGAGTGTACAACGTGATCTGGGATTACCCATCTCTCAAGACGGCCTAGAGCAGATGGAGGGCCACCTTGATGACATAGACCTTACGAAGGCGTCACAATACGAACAGCGCTTCCGCCACGATGTAATGGCCCACGTACATCTATTCGGAGATGACGCACCATCGGCTCGTGGTATCATTCACCTAGGGGCCACTAGTGCCTTTATTACTGATAATACAGACTTAATCATACACAAGGAGGGCCTAGAGTTAATACGTGACAGATTGACTCGCTGTATTTCTAAACTCTCCACTTTTGCAAAAAAATATCGTGATGTACCTACTATGGGCTTTACCCATTTCCAACCCGCTCAACCAACAACAGTGGGCAAACGTGCTACCCTCTGGATCCAGGACTTTCTTCTAGACCTTGAGGAACTAGAATTCCGCCTCAGTACAATTCGATTTAGAGGAGCCAAAGGCACTACTGGCACTCAGGCATCCTTCCTACAATTATTTGATGGCGACCACGAAAAAGTGGAAACCTTAGATCGAGAAATCTCAAAAAAGATGGGGTTTGAAAAATGTTTTGCTGTCACAGGTCAAACCTACCCTAGAAAAGTCGACGCACAAATTTTAGGTAGCCTTGCTAATCTGGCAGCTTCCACATCTAAAATGGGACACGACCTGAGGCTCCTTGCTAAGCTTCAGGAAATCGAAGAACCGTTTGAAAAAGAACAAATAGGATCCTCTGCAATGCCCTACAAGAGGAATCCTATGAGGTCGGAGAGAATCTGTGGAATGTCACGTCACGTGATAACACTGGCTCAAGATCCTCTGTTCACGGCAGCAACTCAGTGGCTTGAACGCTCCCTGGATGACTCAGTCAATCGTCGCCTGTCCATTCCCGACGCCTTCTTATCCATGGACGGGATACTCGTTTTAGTAGAAAATGTTATTTCTGGTCTCACGGTAAACATACCTGTGATTGAGAGAAACCTAGAGGAACATCTTCCGTTCATGGCTTCCGAAACTATTTTAATGGCTGCTACTGCGAATGGTGGAGATAGGCAAGAACTCCATGAACGCATTCGTCAACATTCTTTAGATGCATCCAAACGGATGAAGGAGGAGGGAGCATCACTCGACCTGTTAGATAGAATCGCAGCTGATCAATTCTTTGACTTGAGCTTCGAACAACTGAAAAAGATCGTAGATCCGACTAAGTTCATTGGTCGCTCAACTCAGCAAGTAGATCGATTCTTGGCTGAATCTGTCCAACCGTATTTAGATCGATTAGAAAAAACCGCGAACGAACGCCTTAGTGACCCCGACATCAGAGTTTGATAAGATGAACGATAAAAACAGCCAGATACCTTTTCCTATGGTTCACCAAGGAAAGGTAAGAGATGTCTATGAAGTTTCTGATCATGTGCTATTAATGGTAGCCAGTGACCGTGTGAGCGCTTTTGACGTAATCCTACCTCAAACTATTCCCAGAAAAGGAGAAGTCTTAACCAAACTCACAGCTTGGTGGCTGGATTCACTTAGGGACGTCCTTGATCATCACCTGATCAGTGTCGACACTCAAGAGATATTGACCAAGTTTCCCAGCCTGGAACATTCCAAAGCCAACTGGGAGGATAGAAGCATGCTGGTCCATAAGACAAAACCAGTGATGGTCGAATGTGTCGTCAGGGGCTATATCTCCGGTTCTGCCTGGAAAGAATACCGAAATTCTGGAACGTTAGCTGGGGAAGACCTCCCTGCTGGCCTAATAGAGAATGGAGCCCTGCCAGAGCCAATTTTCTCGCCTTCCACCAAAGCAACTACGGGACATGATGAAAACATCACTTTTTCTGAAGTGATCAACATTCAAGGCGAAGTCGAAGCACAAAAACTCAAAGATCTCTCTTTTCATATTTACAACCATGGCGCAAACTTCGCTCATGAGCGTGGAATCATCTTGGCTGATACTAAATTCGAATTCGGACATCACTCAGATGGAAGATTGCTTTTGATAGACGAAGTTCTAACTCCCGATTCGTCAAGGTTCTGGCCCGCAGAAACTTATAAGGCTGGAGAAAAACAACCTTCTTTAGATAAGCAACCTGTAAGGGATTTCCTGGATGCCATTTCTAGTTGGGACAAGCAGCCTCCTCCTCCTGATCTGACCAATGATGTAGTTAGTGAAACCACTTCAAGGTACCTCAAGATCTTCAGAGCTCTGACAGGAACAGACCTAGATTCATTCATCTCCCCCAAGTTTGAATAAATTAGATGAGATTCGCTAAAGAGGGTTACCCTTTTATAATTATTGGTCTATTGATATCAGTCGCTACATGGTTGCAAAGTACCACCCTGGGAGAGTGGTCTACAATTCTTGCTATCTGCTTGACAATACTTACAATTTTTGTCGCCTGGTTTTTTCGAGATCCATCCAGGAACATACCGTCAGGTGAAGATATCACAATCTCACCAGCAGATGGAAAAATTATCGCAATCAGCGAAATTGATGAGCCTTCTTTCTTCGGTGGATCCTGCCAGCGTATTACAATATTTTTGAGCATCTTTAATGTACATGTGCAACGCGCTCCTATGGCTGGCAAAGTAACTCACCGAGATTACCGAAGTGGAGAATACTTAGCCGCCTGGAATGACAAAGCAAGCGAGAAAAATGAGCAGTCTTCAGTGGGTATATCCACAAAGCATGGTAACATATTGGTGAGACAAATCGCTGGTCTTATAGCTCGTAGGATTGTCACCTACCCTAAACTAAATAGCGACTTGAAAGCGGGAGAACGTATCGGGTTGATTCGTTTCGGATCACGTGTGGATCTGTTCATTCCTAGCCACTGGAAAATTGAGTGCTCTGTGGGCGACACCTCCATAGGAGGTTCTACTATTTTAGCCAGACCAACACCTCTTGCAAACTGAATCTATGAAAGACCAAGGGAAACCTACCGAGAAACTAAGGAAAGGAATAATCATCCTTCCCTCGGCTTTCACTTTGGCAAACCTATTCTTTGGATTTTACGCTATAGTTGCAACAACCCGTGGAGATTTTGTGGAAGCGGGATGGTTTGTAGTCTGGGCTGCCATCATTGACTTGCTGGATGGCAGGATCGCTCGCGCAACAAGGACTGGATCGAAATTCGGCGCTGAGCTCGATTCCTTGGTGGATGCAATTTCATTTGGAGTAGCTCCATCTTTTATTGTGTATACACTCTATTTTTCTGATGGAAATTGGAGCTGGTTACTACCGCTCAGTTACTTGATGGCAGTAGTAGTGCGATTGGCTCGATTCAATATTGAGCAGACTGGAGTAGAAAAAAAATACTTCCATGGCCTCCCCTGTCCAACACCCGGAATCATCCTCGCTACTTTTTATCCTTTCAGCCAAACTTTGATTTTCCGTGAATATCTGCAAGCCATGCCCTGGTCTAGGATAAACGCTATCCTATTAATTGTTCTGAGCGCTTTGATGCTAAGCAACATCCCCTATGCCTTAGTTCCAAAGATCAGCTTTCGTTCGACCAAGGGGGTTATGGCGTCTCTTTGGATATCACTAAACATTCTAGTCGCCATCTCCATACCTTCTTACTATTTTTTCCCTGCGCTCCTCGGATATACGTTGTGGGGATTGAGTCGAGCAGTGATTCATGGTTTATTGGAGAGGTTGCCAGAAAAGGATCCACTATTGGAAATCCTTGGAAATGAAACTGAAGAGATAAGGACAGTCGATTACGAAGAATTTACTTCAATGGATCCATCAGAAGCATCAATAAATCATCAACCTAAGAAAAAGGAGCAGGAAAGGTGAGCCGTCTTCGTCTAGAAATTAGAGTAGTTCCGCGTCCTGGCTTGCTAGATCCAGAAGGAAAAGCTATACAGAGCGGATTGCAATCTTTGAATTATAGTGACATCCATGACGTCAGAGTTGGCAAACTCCTACTCATAGAGCTCGATGCTGATTCTCCACAAGATGCCATAGCTCACGCAACTTCTATGTGTCAACGTCTGCTTGCCAACCCAGTGACTGAAGATTTCCAGATCAGGCTTCTGGAAAACAGCGGGGACGACTCTGAATGAAAGTTGCAATTATAACATTCCCTGGGTCCAACTGCGACTACGATCTCTATAAATGCGTACAACTAGTTGGAGGTGCTCCAGAGTTTCGCTGGCATCGAGATTCATTGCTAGGGAAAGTGGATGTCGTGATGCTCCCAGGAGGGTTTTCCTATGGCGATTATCTCAGAGCTGGAGCCATTGCTTCAATGAGCCCCATCATGGATGCAGTGAAAACATTCGCTGACCATGGAGGACCAGTCCTGGGAATCTGTAACGGGTTCCAGATGCTCTGTGAGGCCAATTTGCTTCCAGGGGCACTCTTGCGGAATAACTCCCTATTGTTTTCTAGTAAAGAAGTCATCCTAAGTGTCGAGAATAACTCCACTGTCTTTACAGAGCTATACAAACCCGAAAGAAAACTACGAATGCCCATAGCTCACGCAGAGGGCAATTACTATGCCGATGAAGAGACCCTAGAGCACCTTGAAGGGGAAGGCCGTGTCATGTTCAGATATATAGACTCCCAGGGGAAACCTACAAATGGAAGTAACCCGAACGGGTCAGCCAACAACATCGCTGGTATCATTAACACCAGAGGTAATGTGATGGGAATGATGCCACATCCCGAAAGAGCTGTAGAAAATATCTTGGGGTCGGTGGACGGACTTGATCTCTTCAAAAGCCTCTTAAACCATATTTCAGCCTCAAAAAAGGTATAATTTTGTGTTGAGTCCACAACCTAGAGCAGGAGACCCTCAGATCACACCCGAATTGGTCGGTGAACATGGTCTGTCACCTTCTGAATATCAGAAAATACAGGAAGTATTAAAAAGAGAACCTTCTTTCACTGAATTGGGTGTATTTAGTGCAATGTGGTCAGAACATTGCGGCTACAAGAATTCAAAAAGAATGCTAAAGCTATTGCCAACAAAAGCACCCTGGGTAATTCAAGGACCAGGAGAAAATGCAGGTGTTATCGACATTGGAGACGATCTCGCACTAGTTTTTAAAATCGAATCTCACAATCATCCTTCAGCGGTAGAACCTTATCAGGGAGCAGCAACTGGAGTTGGTGGTATCCTCAGGGATATTTTCACAATGGGTGCTCGCCCAATTGCAGTCCTAGATTCACTTAGATTCGGCGACCTCAATTCAGGACGCGTCCGATTCCTCTTTTCAGGAGTTGTTCAAGGTGTGGGAGACTACGGCAACTGCGTTGGCATACCAAACATAGGCGGAGAAGTCTTCTTCGACAAAGGCTATGAAGGCAACCCTATTGTCAATGCTATGTGTCTCGGTCTAATGAAAAAAGATAGTCTCATTAAGGGTGAAGCCGAAGGTGTTGGCAACCTACTAGTAGCCGTAGGAACAGCTACTGGTAGAGATGGTATCCACGGTGCAACATTCGCTTCGGAAGAACTCACTGAAGATTCACAATCTAACAGACCACAGGTACAAGTAGGGGATCCCTTTACCGAAAAACTATTATTAGAAGCAAGTTTAGAACTGATTCATAGTGGATATATCACTGGCATCCAGGATATGGGGGCAGCTGGCATTACCTCTAGTGCCGCTGAAATGGGTGGCCGCTCAGGCAACGGAGTGGAAATCAATATTGACCTGGTTCCCGTCCGCGAACCTAACATGACTCCCTACGAAATACTTCTATCTGAATCTCAAGAACGAATGCTCGTCGTAGTGAAAACAGGACATTTAAAAAAAGTGCAGGACATTCTAACTAAATGGGAACTTGAAGCAGATGAAATCGGCTGTGTCACTGATGATGGACTGTTTAGAGTTAAAGAGAAAGGCAGGACAGTTGCAGCAATACCCTGCTTAGCTCTCACCGAAGGATGTCCCACTTATGAGCGAGAGGGAAAGGAATCCCCAGAAATCAAGAGCCTCCGTTCTAAAGATTTATCTCATCTGAACACCAAATCATCAAGTTACGAAGAAATATTCCTTGATCTCCTCGGTTCACCGAATATTAGTTCTAAGCGCTGGCTTTACCAACAATATGACACCACGGTAAGGACCAATACAGTAATCCCTCCAGGTGCCGATGCTGGAGTCATACGCCTCCGAGAAAACAACAAAGCAATCGCAGCAACCACAGATTGCAATGGCCGCTATGTCTACCTCAATCCAAGAATGGGAGCTAAGGCAGCGGTTGCAGAAGCGGCAAGGAACCTGGTGAGCGTCGGAGCCCTGCCTCTAGCTGTCACCAACAATCTGAATTTCGGAAATCCCCTTAAGCCTGAGATATATTATCAGTTTAGAGAAGCAGTCCTCGGAATGTCCGAAGCTTGCAAGCTTTTTGAAACACCAGTGACGGGTGGAAATGTTTCATTTTATAACGAAACCAGTAACACGCCCATCTATCCTACGCCTGTAATCGGAATGGTGGGAATCATAGATGACACTAAATACCTGACTCGTCCATCTTTTCAACAATCAGGAGATGTGATCCTACTCCTCGGAAATAACACAGACGAATTGGGAGGATCCGAATATGTCTATGTCTCACAAGGACTAGTAGCGGGAGAGCCACCGACGGTTGATCTCTTAGCTGAAAGACAACTTCAACACAGTGTCCTTTCTTTGATTAATCAAAGCTTGCTGCAATCTGCACATGATCTTTCAGAAGGCGGACTAGCTTGTGCATTGGCCGAAAGCGCTTTTGGAAATGAAACGGATCCATTCGGAGTCGATATAGTTCTGCAGGATCGTTTGGACCCGATTCCACTGTTTTTTGGAGAAGCCCAAGGCCGTATCCTAGTCTCGTGTAAAAAGCATTCAAGCAACCAGGTTTTGCAAACCGCAAAAGACCATGGAGTCCCATGCCATCTAATAGGAGAAGTAGTACCAGCTTCGAATGGTTTCCGGATCGCAGGTCGGACTGGAAGTATGGAGCTAGATATTGAAACAATGTCTAATAGATATTTTAATGCCATACCTATCTTGATGAACGAACGAACAGAGTTGTGATACAGAGGAACCCAAAAATATGTGTGGAATAGTTGGCATTTCAGCGGAATCTAACGTAGCTGGTGAAATCTACGATTCACTCCTCATGTTGCAACACAGAGGTCAAGATGCCGCGGGAATGGTCGTCTGTGACGCAACCGGACAATTAAACAGTCGAAAATCTATGGGGTATGTCCGAGATGTCTTCCAACAAAGTCACATGGAAAAGCTCACTGGGAATTACGGAATAGGACACGTGAGATACCCTACCGCAGGAGGAGCAGGAAAAGAATTTTCTCAACCCATGTACGTTAATTCTCCCTACGGTATCAGCCTTGCGCATAATGGAAACCTCACTAACTCACAAACTTTAGCTGAAGAACTATTTCAAGCTGAGATGCGTCGTTTAAATACTAACTCCGATTCTGAAGTTCTCTTGAACATATTCGCTCATGAACTTGGAAAACTTAGAAAACTAAATCCTTCGCCAGAAGACATCTTCAAAGCTGTAACCGAAACTCATAAAAGGTGTGATGGTGCCTATGCAGTTATCGCTCTTATCACTGGATTCGGGATTCTAGCTTTCAGAGACACCAACGCAATAAGACCTCTCTCCTTCGGAATAAGACAGGGAAACTATAGAGATGAATACATGGTCGCATCGGAAGATGCTTCATTCATATCCCAAGGTTTTATAAAAGAAAGGGATATAGAGCCAGGTGAAGCTATTTTCATAGACAACGACGGCAATTTGTTTTCTCAACAGTGTGCTGAAGTATTTCAAAAAAGACCGTGCATTTTTGAGTATGTATATTTTTCGCGACCCGATTCAAAAATAGATGAGATTTCAGTTTATAAATCACGGATGAGAATGGGTTCTAAATTGGCTGAAAATATCAAACAATCACATTCAAACCATGATATCGATGTTGTAATACCTATTCCTGACAGTGCCACCACTGCAGCGCTTCAATTATCAGTTGACTTGGAAGTCCCTTACAGAGAAGGGTTTGTCAAAAACAGATATATCGGTAGAACTTTTATCATGCCGTATCAAGAAGACAGACAGAAATCAGTCAGGAGAAAATTGAATATTCTCGATCTAGAATTCAGAGGTAAAAATGTTTTATTGGTCGATGATTCCATCGTCAGAGGAACAACTAGCAAAAAAATCATCGAAATGGCCAAGGAAGCTGGTGCAAAAAAAGTCTATTTCGCCTCTGCCGCTCCACCAATTAAGTATCAAAACTTGTATGGAATTGATATGCCCGCTACCAGTGAATTGGTTGCATCAAATCGAACAAATCAACAGGTTGCGGAAGAAATAGGAGCGGATTGGCTCATATACCAAACCTTAGAAGATCTGATGGAAACAGTACAAGCGGGAAATCCTGAGATTAGAGAGTTCGAGACGTCAATCTTTACTGGAGAATATATCACGCCATTGGGTGAAAACTATCTTGAAGACTTAGAAGCTTCAAGAAAAGACGAAGTCAAACATCAACGAGAAAAAAATCATCTTTCAGACAGTGAGTCGACTAATTGATAATACCTTTCCCTACTATCAATTTCTCTCAAATCCTAAGGGTTTAAAAAATTTTCTGCCAAATCGACCAATGACCTGGAACCTAAGTATACCGGAGTCCTGCAGTGCAGGCCTGTCGGGACCACATCCAATATCGAACCTTCTCCTGTTGAAGCCTTACCACCAGCTTGCTCACAAATCATAGCAACTGGTGACGCTTCGTACAAAAGTCGCAACTTTCCATTTGGATTCTTACCATCTGCTGGATATATGAAAATCCCGCCTTTAAAAAGGGTCCTATGAAAGTCTGCCACTAGGGACCCTACATACCGTGCGGTTCCACAATACACTTTTCCGCCGTCCAAACCTTTCAGGGTCCGGATGAAACCCTGTTGGGCCTCAGACCAACGATGATAGTTACCTTCATTTACAGAATATGCCCTGACAGAATCTTCTCCCAAAGTGATTCTGGGATGGCTCAATATAAACTCACCTATCGAAGTATCTAAAGTGAAACCGACGACTCCCTGTCCAAGAGTTAGGATCAGCATCGTTGAGGCTCCATAAAGCACATACCCAGCCGCCACCTGCGAAGATCCTGGCTGTAAACAATCCTCAATAGTTCCCACACCCTGTCGGGTGAGTCTTTTCTGTACTGAAAAGATAGTCCCTGTAGAAATATTTACATCTATATTAGAAGATCCATCCAGAGGGTCGAAAAGAAGGATGTAGTCCCCTTTTTTACTCTCATCACTGATGTTCAAGATGTTTTCAGACTCTTCAGAGACCATACAGCACAAACTACTAGTCCTCTCCATCGCATGACAAATGACTTTTTCAGTGTAAATATCCAATTTCTGCACAGACTCACCCTGAACATTAGTATTCCCTGTTTCACCTAATAAGTCGGATAAACTTACTCGACTCACTTCTCTCGCAATAATCTTGGATGCAAAAGCGACACCATTTATAATCTTTCTCACACTTCTATCAACTACTTCCTCAGACGTGCCAGTTCCAAGCAAATATCCCTGCAAAGTGCAAATCTTTTCCTTTGAATCAGTATGATACATTCCGAACCTTCATAAAAGTAAATTTCCTTTTATACCTCTAGTCAGTTCCAGCTTCTTCAGTAACAGTGTCTACAATTCTTCGTTTCTTTTTTTCCAAAAACACGTCTTCCTCTTCAGTCTCTACTCTCAATCTGTCATGTAGAATCGCCCTAACTTTTAGATCACTGTCGATTCCAACTAATAACATTAAAAGCATCCCAAATATCAGCCCGACAATAACCAAAGCTGTGATGGGAACTCTTTCAAGTGTCACGAATCCAAGGTTCACTCTAACTTTTTGAAAGTCGTTTAGAACTGCAAACAATACTGAAAGGATTAGTAATACAAAAGCACCTAAAGGACCTAAAAACCTTATCATACCATCAGCAATCGATTCAATTTGCCAACTCCCCCACAAAAGTAGCCCCTGTAGTGCTCGTCAAAAGAACCCGTTGGTAACCCCCAATGGTATCAGCTGGCGCAACGAAAGCTACCACTTTGTTCCTTCTGGTTCGACCCAGGACTTGACCTTTCTTTCGACCCCTTTTTTCAACCAAGACTTCTTCCGTTCTTCCCACTTCAGTCTTGTTAATCTCAGATTGGATACCCCTATGTACTTCGATGAGTTTGGCTAAACGATTTTGTGCTTCGTCTTCAGATAAAAAATCCTCCTGTGGCAAACGAGTAGCCGGCGTGCCATCACGAAGAGAATATTTGTAAGTGTACGCATCGTCAAATCTTACCCGCCTCAATAGCCCCAAAGTATCTTCAAACTGGACTTTCGTCTCACCTGGAAATGCTACAATTATATCAGTAGAAAGTGACAAATCAGGTATTAAGTCTCTCGCTAACTGCACTTTGTCTAGGAAAGTCTCAACAGTATAGCGACGAAGCATCCTACGAAGCACCTTATCATTACCCGACTGAACTGGAAGATGCAGTTGCTCACATATATTAGGTTCTTCTGCCATTACTTCTAATAATTCTGGAGTGACATCATTAGGATGTGGAGATGTAAAACGCACTCTACGGATCCCTGGGATACGAGCCACAGATCTGAGAAGTTCATGAAACGAAATCCCCTCAGATTGGTATGAGTTAACCGTCTGCCCCAACAGAGTCACCTCTGTACGACCAGATTCTACTATCTCCTCAATTTCCCGTAACACTTCGCTAGATTTCCTATTCTTTTCTGGGCCGCGAACATAAGGGACTATGCAGAAAGTGCAGCGATGGTTGCATCCTCTTTGAATAGGAACCCAGGCGCTTACTGGTGATGTTCTTCGTTGTGTTAACCCCTCATAGTTTTCCTCTACGCTCAAATCTAAGACGGCAAGCTGCGGGCCCCTTTTTTTTGAAGATCGGGATGGAGTGGATTTAGCTCCTCTTTGAATTTTGTTTAACTGCTCCGGTAAAGAACGGTAAGCATCTGGTCCCATCACTAGATCCACATACGGAGCTCTCTTTAGTAACACTTCTCCTAGTCGCTGCGCCATACATCCAGTTACGCCCAAAATGACTTCCGGACGCTCTTTCTTAAGACCATACAGTTGACCAACTCTTCCCAGTACTCTCTCTTCTGCATGCTCTCGAATCGCGCACGTATTGACTATAATCACATCTGCTTCATCTGGAGAACTGGAGACTTCATAGCCTTCGTTTACAAGGATTCCTTCCATCAGCTCTCCATCACTGATATTCATTTGACAACCGTATGTTTCCACATAGACGCTTTTCTTCGGGAATCTTGTCATATTAACCTATGTCTTGAAAACTTTTAAAGCCCCTGATCCACAAAACTGTCAATCGGAGAGATCAACATAAAGATCTTCACCACTTCCTCGCAAAACCCCGTGATACAGTCGTTCAGGAGTCCTCACTTCAGAGTCACTCACTTGAACTCTCAAATAATCCTCAGTGAGGGCATTGCGTCCAGACTGTTCAAGGGTGACGGAAGATAACGCTCCCGAACGAAAATTCCGATATTTCATATTTTTGTCTTCTGCAATTTTCCTGAGTTGCATACCTCTCTCTCTGGATACTTGTCTAGAGACTTGGCCAGACAATTCCGCTGCCACAGTATTGTCTTTCTCAGAAAATGGAAATACATGGAGATAAGTATAGGGAAGTTCTTCAACCAACCTAACGGTATCCTCATGATCTTTTTCTTCTTCTCCTGGAAATCCAGTAATTATATCTGCTCCCAATCCCAAGTATGGGAGTTTTTCTGCTATCTCCAGAGCCCTTACTCGGTATTCTTCTCTAGTATGCCAGCGCCTCATCCGTCGCAGAACTGCATCCGAGCCACTTTGAAGGGGCATATGAAAATGAGGTGCTATCTGTCCAGCAGAAGTATTCACCAAATCCAACAGTGGATCATCAATTTCCGTGGCTTCTATGCTACCCAATCTAAATCTTGTTTCTGGA